>NZ_JAKUSO010000029.1:0-40848 GCF_022449305.1 Oceanibaculum sp.
TCGATCCCCGGATCATCGGCGAGGAGCACTACAACACCGCCCGCGATGTGCAGCGCATCCTGCAGACCTACAAGTCACTGCAGGACATCATCGCCATTCTGGGCATGGACGAGCTGTCGGAAGACGACAAGCTGGTCGTCGCCCGCGCCCGCAAGATCCAGCGCTTCCTGTCGCAGCCCTTCCATGTCGCCGAAGTGTTCACCGGCACGCCGGGCACGCTGGTCAGCCTGGAAGACACCATCAAGGCCTTCAAGGGCATCTGCGCCGGCGAGTATGACGACCTGCCCGAGCAGGCCTTCTACATGGTCGGCACCATCGACGAGGCCATTGCGAAGGCGAAGAAGATGGCGGCGGAGGTGGCCTAACGGCCACCCCCCGCTTTCCTGAATCGCACCCGCTGACGGGAGAAGGCTGACAAATGGCCGAAACCACGAACTTCGAGCTGGTCTCGCCGGAAAAGCTGCTGGTTTCGCAGCCGGTGGAGATGGTTGTGGTGCCGGGCGCCGAGGGGTATTTCGGTGTCCTGCCGCGCCATGCCCCCTTCATCTCGACCCTGATTCCCGGCGTCATCCAGATTTATGGGGGTGGCCAGGTGAAGGAACGCATATTCGTCGCCGGCGGCTTCGCCGAGGTGACGGAGGATCGCTGCACGGTTCTGGCCGAGGTGGCGATGCCGATGGGCGAGATCGACCGTGCCGCCATCGAGCAGACCCTGAAGAACCTCGCCGAGGACCTTCAGGAGGCCAAGAGCGACGCCGAGAAGGCCGCCGTGCAGGACAAGATCGCGGTGGAACAGGCCAAGCTGCGTGCCCTGGATACCGGGAGCTGATCCAGCTTCGGCCTGCGCCGGAAGACAATCAGGCGGGACCCTTTTCGGGTCCCGCTTTTTTTTGTCCCCTGCGGCAGGCTGTCACGGAACATTGCCAGCCCCTGCAACATTTACGTAATATGGCGGTAATTTCGCGCTACCCCTTTGATCTTGTTCCCAGCTTCCTTAAATAGGAGGCACCGATACGGTGGGATGCACGCCACGAAGAAGGGGGAGCGTCTGATTTCGTCTCGAACGGGAAAGGACGCGGCAAGCCGATGAAGCATTGGAGCCTGGACGATATCGACTGGGGCCGTTTCGAGCCCGGCAAGATCGATTCGGAAATCGTGCCGGTCGTGAAGGCGGCCAGCATGGTCGAGTTCAATGGCGGGGTTTACGCCGACTATCTGTGCAACGTGTTCCACGATGATCCGGCCTTCCAGGAAGCCGCACGCAACTGGGCGGTCGAGGAAGTCCAGCATGGCGAAGCCCTGCGCCGCTGGGCGGAGATGGCTGACCCTGCCTTCGATTTCGATGCCGCCTTCAAGCGCTTCGCCGACACGATCACCCTGCCAATGGATATCGACCGCTCGGTGCGCGGCTCGCTGTCGGGTGAGCTGGTGGCGCGCTGCGTGGTCGAGATCGGCACCAGCTCCTATTACAGCGCGCTTGCCGAATCGACCGACGAGCCAGTGCTGAAGGAAATCTGCCAGCGCATCGCCGCCGACGAGCTGCGCCATTACAAGCTGTTCTACCAGCATCTGAAGCGCTACCAGGACATCGAAAAGCTGGGTGTGCTGAAGCGGCTGCGGGTGGCGCTGGGCCGCGTCGCCGAGAGCGAGGATGACGAGCTGGCCTTCGCCTATTACGCCGCCAACGACAATGGCCAAGGCGGCCCCTATGACCGCGATTTTTGCTGCCAGGCCTATCAGCAGCGTGCGTTGCGCTTCTACCGCCCGCAGCATGTGGAGCGCGGCATGGCGATGCTGTTCAAGGCCATCGGGCTGAAGCCGCACGGCATGCTGAACCGCGTGGTGAACCGCATCGCCTGGTGGATGCTGACCCGCAAGGCCGGCCGCATGGAAGCTGCCCGCGCCGCCTGATCACTCCCGCCTCATTGGCCCCGGCATATCAGCCCCGCCGCATACGCCTCTGGAGCATTCTCCGTTCAGGCGGCATGCTGTCCCCAAGCGGCATTCAGCCGCCAGATAACAGGAACGGGGATAAAGATGCCGGAGATCAAGACGCAGTTCCTCATGGACATGCACCTGCAGGTCGAGATGCCGATGACCCTGCTGGGCGACACGCAATATGGCGAGCGCCGCATCGCCAAGGTGCTGGGCGGCACCTTCGAGGGGCCGCGCCTCAAGGGCAAAGTGCATCCGGGTGGGGGCGACTGGATTCTGAACCGCATCGACGGGGTGACCCAGCTCGACGTCCGCCTGACCATGGAAACCCATGATGGCGCGCTGATCTACATGATCTATCGCGGCCTGCGGCACGGCCCGGCCGACGTGATGGCGAAGCTGAATGCCGGCCAACCGGTCGATCCCAGCCTGATCTATTTCCGCACCACGCCCTATTTCGAGACCGCCAAGGACGGCCCCTATGCCTGGCTGAACCGGTCCTGCTTCGTCTCGCTCGGTCGCCGCGAGCCGACCGGCCCGATCTACCAGGTCTTCGAGGTGCTGTAGGCCAGCTCTGCCCCCTCACCCAGCTCCGGCTAGAAAATATGTACAAGGCACAGGGTGAATCACTCTGCGGTGCCACTCATCCAGCCGTCATTCCCGGGCTTGTCCCGGGAATCCAGGGGTCAGCCCACTCGACCGACATCCAGCAAGCGGAGGCCTGGACCCCCGCAATAAATGCGGGGGTGACGGTCTGGGATATTGAGGACGAGTAGGGGGAAAACACAAGTCGCCTTACGTTTCGAGACGCGGCCCGCCAATTCTAGACTTGTCACCCCCGGGCTTGACCCGGGGGTCCAGGGGCCACCTACTGAAACGGTCCAGGCAAGGCACCGCCCCTGGATTGCCGGGTCAAGCCCGGCAATGACAAACAAAAGCCCTATCGCCTCGGCAGGCCGAGCACCTGCTGGGCGATGATCGTGCGCTGGATTTCGTTGGTGCCGCCATAGATCGTCGGCGGGCGCGCCTTGTAGAAGCTGGCCAGCACGTCGATTTCGCTGTTGCCGATGCCGACCTCGCCATTGATCGCGGCGAACTGACCGGCAGTTTCCCCCACCAGGTCGGCGATGCGCTGGAAGGTCTCGCTGGCCCAGATCTTCAGGTAGGAGACGTCCTGCCCCAGCTGCTCGCCACGCACGACGATGCCGGTGAAGTGGTTGTAGGCGTCGGTCAGATGCGCGACATCCAGCTTCAGCGCGACGTATTTCTCGCGGAACACCGGGTCGTCCCACACGCCCTGCGCCTGCGCCACGCGCTCCAGCACGGTCAGGCCGTACTCCGGCATCTTCGGGCTGCCGATATGGATGCGCTCGAAGCCCAGCAGCGACTTGGCGACGGTCCAGCCCTTGTTCAGCTCGCCCACCAGATTGCTGACCGGCGTGCGCGCCTCATCCAGGAACACCTCGCAGAATTCCTCATGCCCGGCGATGTCGCGGATCGGCCGCACGGTCACGCCCTTCTGCGCCATGTCCAGCAGCATGAAGCTGATGCCTTCCTGCTTCTTGGCGTCCGGGTCGGTGCGCACCAGCACGAACATGTGCGTGGCGTCCTGCGCCAGCGTGGTCCAGATCTTCTGGCCGGTGATGACGAACTCGTCGCCATCGCGCACCGCCTTCGTCTTCAGGCTGGCAAGGTCGGAACCGCTGCCCGGCTCGGAATAGCCCTGGCACCAGATCGCCTTGCAGGCCAGCACGTCCGGCAGGTACTTCCGGCGCTGTTCCTCCGTGCCCCACTTCATCAGCACCGGCCCCAGCATCAGCGTACCGTGATCCTGATAGCGCGCGATGCCCCAGCGCTCCGCCTCCTCCTGGAAGATCAGCAGCTTCTGCACCGACAGACCCATGCCGCCATAGTCAGCCGGCCAGTTGGGCGCGATCCACCCCTTCTCCGCCATGCGCAGATACCAGCTGCCATTCTCCGACCAGCGCAGCCGGCGCGGCGGATAGCGCAGATGCGCGGGATAATGGGTCTCGAACTCGGTGCGCACGATGCGCCGGAATTCCGCGTCTGACAGCGCGTTCCAGTCCTGCTCTTGCTTGACGCCATACCGGAAGCTCATGGTCAGGCTCCTTCGCTCATATCGCCGAAGCGGTTGCGGTGCCAGGCGGCATTGCCCAGCGTCGCCGCCAGCCGCACCGTGCGGTTCATATAGAGGCCGAGGTCATATTCGTCGGTGAAGCCGATGGCGCCATGCAGCTGGATCGCCTGGGTGCCGATCAGCATCGCCGCCTGCGCGGCCCGCGCCTTGGCGCTTGAGGCCGCCAGCGACAGCGCCTTGCCGGTTGCGCCCTGCTCCGCCTTCTGCACGGCGGCGTCGGTGGCGTGGCGCGCCAGCTCCTGCTGGATGAACAGATCAACGGATCGATGCTGCAACGCCTGGAAGCTGCCGATGGCGGCGCCGAACTGCTGGCGGGTCTTCAGATACTCCAGTGTCATCTCCAGCGAGCGCTGCATCAGGCCACACAGCTCCGCGCATTGCGCGATGACCGCAAGATCCAGCGCCTGCCGCAGTGCCGTGCGCGCGGCTTCGCCGGATAGCAGTACGGCATCCGCCGGCACCTTCACTTCCGACAGGCTGAGGCGCGCGCTCGCCACGCCATCCGGCCCAGGCTCCAGCACGCGGCCGGCGGCGGCCTTCGCAGCATCGACCCGCACCAGCATGGGGCCGCTCTCCGCCTTCGCCAGCACCAGATAGGCATCCGCGAGGGCCGGCACGACGAAACGGCACTGGCCGGACAGCATGACATCCCCGCCCTGCATCCGGGCGGTGATTTCCGCCTGTTCCGGATCGAGGGAGCCGCCGGCCGGCTGCCAGGCCAGGGAGACCAGATGGTCACCTGACAGCACGGCCGGCATCAGACCCTGCTTCTGGGCCTGATTGGAGGATTGCGAGAGCAGATACGGCGTCAGCAACCCGGCCATCACATAGGGCTCCGGCGCGCAGGCCGCGCCCAGCCGTTCCGCCACGGCGGCAGCAGCAGCCATGCCGAGGCCGAGGCCGCCCTGCTCCTCCGGCACCAGGATGGAGAGCCAGCCCTGCTCGCCCATGGCACGCCAGAGGGTACGGTCGAAATCCGGCTCCGCGCCTCGAAGGCTGCGGATGCGCTTGCCGTCGAACGGCACTGTTCCGCTGACGGAATCGCGCAGCAGGCTGATCGTCTCGCTGTTGTCGCTGGTCATCTGGGTCACCGCATTCATGTGTTTGCCCCGGCGATTGCCGCCGCCTCCTTCATCGCAACCGGCTTGTCGGACAGCAGCAGGCCGGCAATGCGTTCCTCCGCCGCCCCGGCCTGCAGCGCGAACGGGTCGCCCGCCCCCAGCTTGTGATCCAGTACCAGCCGGGAGAGCAGCAGCCGGCGCGCATCGCCGCGCCGCGCATGCACGCGCGATGCCTCCCACGCCAGCGTGACGGAGCTGGCGACGTGATAGAGCGTGCTGGTCGCGCGCCGGGAGTCGGCCTCGTGCTCGTCGCGGGAGGCAACGTCGCGGGCGAAGGCAATCGCCCTGTCCACCAGCCCCTTCAGCCGGTCGCGATAGGCGTCGGGCACGCCCTCCATCTCGCCGATACGATGGTGCAGATCGTCCGCCATGGCGCTTTCCGCCCCGTGCCGTCCGACGGCGCGGCGCAGCGCATCCAGCGCGATGATGTTGCCAGTCCCCTCCCAGATCGACCCCAGATGCGCGTCGCGCAGCAGGCGCGGGGTGACGAATTCCTCGACATAGCCGATGCCGCCGCGCATCTCCATCGCGTCGCCGCACAGCTTGCGGGCATCGCGGGTCGAGCGGTATTTCAATACCGGCGTGAGGATGCGCAGCAGCGCCGCCGCTTCCTGGCTGCCGCCCTGTTCCGCCCGGTCCAGCGCATCCGCGGTGACGAAGCACAGCGACAGCGCCTGTTCCAGCGGCAGCATCAGCTTCAGCAGCTGCCGGCGCGCCAGCGGGTGCTCCGCGATCAGCTTGCCGAACACCACGCGGTTATGGGCGACGGTCATCGAATCATGCAGCGCCCGGCGCATCAGCGCGGTGGATTTCACGCCGTTAGACAGGCGCGACCAGTTCACCATCTCCGCCATCTGCACGAAGCCGCGGTCAAGCTGCCCGACATGATAGGCGACAGCGCCTTCCAGCTTGATCTCGCCGGACGCCATGGAGCGGGTGCCCAGCTTGTCCTTCAGCCGCACGATCCGGTACTGGTTCGGGCTGCCATCGTCGAGAAAGCGCGTCATCAGGAACAGGCCGACGCCGCGCGTACCCTCGCCCGCCCCTTCCGGCCGGGCCAGCAGCATCGCGACTTTCGCGTCGGCGTTGGAGCAGAACCATTTGTCGCCATAGAGCCGCCAGTGATCGCCCTCCGGCACGGCGCGGGTGGTCAGCTTGCCGACGTCGGAGCCGCCTTCCTTCTCCGTCATGAATTGCGAGCCCTGGGTCAGCCGCGCCATGTCCGTGGTGGTCAGCCCGTCCAGATAGCGCGCCTTCAGATCGTCGCTGCCATAACGGTCCAGCAGCATGGCGGCACCGTCGGTCACGTTGATCGGGCAGCCCATGCCGAATTCGGACTGGTTGAACAGATAGGTGAAGGCATGCTTCGCCGCCGCCGGATAGCGGCCCTTCCAGCCGAGAATGCCGTCACGGTGCGACATCGCATGGATGCCGTAGCGGCCGAAGGCGGCCTCCTCCAGTTCGCGGTAGGCCGGATGATATTCGATGCTCTGTATATCGCGGCCGAAGCGGTCGCGCTGGTGCAGGATCGGCGTGTGCCGGTCGGCCAGCCGCCCGCATTCGTCCAGCCTGCCGCCAACCTCCGCCCCCAGCGCCGCCAGGTGCGGCTCGATATGGGCGCGGATATCGGCGGGCAGATGAATGTCCAGCAGGTCGGACAGCGACGGATCGGCCGTATAGAAGTTCATGCCCGTCGTGTCCGGCGCGATGGCGCCGGTGGAAGCGGTCTTGCCGTTCATCGGATTACCCTCCCTTCGGTCAGCCTCTTGCCGAGCAATGCGGCGATGATGGATGCCCCCGCGAGCAGCAGCCCCATCAGGTCGGTCATCAGCTCCGGCACGAACAGCATCAGCCCGCCGGCGCCGATGCCGGCACGCGCCCAGACCGGCAGCCGGCCCAGCCGCCACAGATAGCCCTCGAACGCTGCCGACAGCAGGATCACCGCCGCGGTCGCGGTCGCCGCCGACTGCAGGACGAGGGCAACCTCCCCCTTCAGGATCAGCGCCGGCTGCAGCACGAACAGCACCGGCAGCAGCAGCAGCAGGCAGCCGATGCGCAGCGCCTTGAAGCCGACCTTCATCGCATCGGCCTTGGCGATGGAGGCTGCGGCAATAGCGGCCAGCGCCACCGGCGGGGTGATGAAGGACACCATGCCCCAGTAGAAGATGTAGAGATGCGCCGCCATCGGATCGATGCCGACCTGCACCAGCGCCGGCGCCAGCACGATGGCAAGGAAGATGTAACAGGCCGAGGCTGTCATCCCCATGCCGAGGATGAAGCTGGTGATTGCGCCCGCCGCTAGCAGCAGGGCAAGGTTGCCGCCAGCATACTGCACCAGCTCACGCGAGAAGGAATTGGCGACGCCGGTGATCGACATGGCGCCGATGATCAGGCCGATGCCGGCAATCAGGCAGACCAGCTGCGAAACCGCCTGCCCGGTATCGACGACCAGCCGGCAGAAGGCACGGAGGTCGAAGCCGATGGCCTTGCGGCGCAGGATCGCGACAGCCAGCAGGAACAGCGAGATCCAGAACGGCGCCTCACCCTCCATGCGCCACATCAGCAGCAGCAGGGTCAGGCCAACCAGCGCCAGGATATAGTACCAGCCCTCCTTCAGCGTCCCCAGCAGGCGCGGCACCTGGTCACCGGTCAGGCCGACCAGCCCCTTGCGCGCTGCATAGAGGTCGGTCTGCAGCATCAGCGCCAGATAGAACAGGATGGCCGGCAGGAAGGCCGCCGTCACGACCTCGGCATAGGGCACGTTCAGGAAGCTGGCCATGATGAAGGCGGCCGCCCCCATCACCGGCGGCATCAGGCAGCCGCCGGTGGAGGCGCAGGCCTCGACAGCGCCGGCATAGGCCGGGTCATAACCGCTGCGCTTCATCGTCGGGATGGTCAGCGTGCCGGTGGTCAGCACATTCGAGGTCGGGCTGCCCGACAGCATGCCGAACAGGCCGGACGAGACGATGGCGACCTTGGCCGGGCCACCGCGCGTGCGGCCCATCAGGGCGGACGCGAAATCCATGAAGAAGCTGCTGCCGCCGGTATTCGCCAGCACAACACCAAACACGATGAAGCCGATCAGCGTATCGGAGACCACCTGCATCGGGATGCCGATGATGCTCTCCAGCCCATAGACATGCTCGGTGACCGTCTGCGCGAGGTCGAGCTGCACGCCCCACAGGAAGCCCGGCATGGAGCCGGCATAGAGCGGATAGGCGGCAAAGACGATGCAGAACACGAACAGGATGAACTCGCCGGTGCGGCGCAGCGCCTCCAGCGCCAGCAGCACGTAGAGGCCGGCGATCAAAGTCGCCTCCAGCGGCGCCTCCAGGTTCCAGCCGCGGTCGATGATCTGCTGCGCCCGGCTGGCGAGCCAGACCGAGCTGCCGAGCCAGGCCGCCGTCAGCAGCCAGTCGTACCAGCGCACCCGCAGCTCGCCCTTGCGCGCCGGGAAGGCGAGGAATCCCAGCCCGCCGAACAGGCCGATGATCAAATAGTAATAGCCCGTGCTGACCGGGCGGAACCCACCCAGCCCCAGATTGAACATCTGGTTGACGGTGATGAACAGCGCCACCGCCGTCATCGCGAAGGCCACCCAGAAGGCAGCACCCGTCAGCCGTTTGGAGCGGGCCTCCGGGTCGGCGGGGAGAGCATCGGTCTCGGTACTCATACTGGCAGCCCTGGAAAAGAGGGAAAGCCTGCCGGGAACCGTCAGATTCCCGGCAGGTCTCAGCGCGTCAGAGCGACTTCAGGACATCCGCCCGGATCGGGTACCAGATCTTCTGCAGCGCCTCCGGATCGGCGGACTTGGCGGCGGAATCCTTCGCCATCATGTCGGCCCAGGCAGCCTGCAGCTTGGCATGCCGGTTCAGCGACGCGTCCTGCCAGGTCTGATGCTCCGGCTTCCAGATGCCAGCTTCCTTCAGATACTTGATGGCGCCGTCATGGAAGGCGGCATCCATCGGCGGCGTGCCAGCCTTGGCGGCCTCCCAGCGCGCCATGACGGGGCTGGCATCCTTGTAGCCATCGAAGGTCTCGGCGACCGCCCTGGTCATGGCATAGACCTCGTCCACGCTGGCGTCGGCGGAAACGGTGATCATCGGATAGCGGTAGCCCATCATCCATACCGGATTGTCCTTCGACAGGCCGGCGCCGATGGTCTCCTGGAACGGCTCGACGAACGGCACCGCCTTCTGCGCGCGTGCCCAGCCTTCCTTGTTAGAGGGGTCGAGCGCCACCCAGCCGATACCGTTCGGGCTGGCCTCCAGCTCGCGCAGCGTAGCCGCCGCCGGGGCAACGCCGGCGCAATCGGCCTTGCCCTCGATCAGCCCCTTCATGGTCGCGCCATAGCTGGGGAACTCGATCAGCTCGACATCGTCCCAGGTCAGGCCGGCGAAGGCCAGGATCGGCTCTACCTTGATATTGACCGAGCTGTTGGCGCGCGCGATGGCGAAGCGCTTGCCCTTCAGATCCTTCGGTTCCTTGATGCCGCTGACCTTGGTGGCGACGACCGAGAAGGCGTTGGTGCGGCCCATCAGGGTACGCAGATTCTGCGGCCCCCAGTCGGCTGCGCAATATTCGTGCAGCCCCTCGACCGAGAAGAACAGCTCGTTCGCCAGCCAGGCATGCGAGACGCGCCCGTCGGTCAGCGGCTTCACCCGTCCGATGGCGCTGCCCGAAGGCTGCAACCGGACACGGGAACCGAATTTCTTGCCAAAGGCATCGGCGATGGCCGAGGCCTCCACATAGCCGGTGGAGCCAACGTCATAGGTGCTCCAGATCATCGTCGAGGCCAGGTTCGGCAGGGCGGTCTGGGCGCTGGCAGCGCGGATGATGGCGGGAGTGCCCAGCATGCCGGCGGCGGCAAGGCCGGCGGTGCCTTTCAGGTAGGTACGGCGGGTGATACGCATCTCGGTTTCCTCCTCTTTTGATGACGACCGCGTTGGTCGCGGTTTCTCGTCGGTGGTTGGCGTTACGGGGTCATACAGGGTCCCAGGAAAACACGTCGGGGCTGCGATCGAGCGGCAGCAGCGAAGCCTTCAGCGCCGGCATGCCGTGCTCGGCAATCAGGTCCGGCGTCCAGCCCTCGGACCGATGAATGGAGCGGATCGGCCGGCTCTGGCTCATCAGGAAAATCTCGTTCATGCGCGCGGCGAAGACCTGGCCCGACACATGCGACGCTGCGTCGGAAGCGAGATAGACCGCCAGCGGCGCGTTCTTGTCCGGCGTCATCTGCTGCAGCTTGGCGACTCGGGCCTTCTGCTCCGGCGTATCGGCCGGGATGGAGCTGGTCATGCGGCTCCAGGCGAAGGGCGCGATGCAGTTGGAGCGGACGTTGTAGCGCGCCATGTCGAGCGCAATGGACTTGGACAGCGCGGTGATGCCCAGCTTTGCCGCCGAATAGTTCGCCTGGCCAAAATTGCCGACAAGGCCGGAGGTGCTGGTCATGTGGACGTAGGCACCGCTCTCCTGCTTGCGGAAATGCTCGGCGGCCGCGCGGCTGATGAAGAAGCTGCCGTTCAGATGCACGTTGATGACCGCCAGCCAGTCCTCCGGCGACATCTTGTGGAAGATCACGTCGCGCAGGATGCCGGCATTGTTCACCACGATGTCGATGCGCCCGAAGGCGTCCAGCGCGGCCTCGACGCTGCGCTTGGCCGAGGCCCATTCGGACACGCTCTCGGTGCTGATGGCGGCGCGGCCGCCGCGCTGCTCGATGATCTGCTTGGTCTGCTCGGCCGGCGTGCCGGAGCCGCCCTCGCCGGTCAGCGAGACGCCGATATCGTTGATCAGGATGTCGGCCCCGGCGGTCGCCATGGCGACGGCGATCTCTCGGCCGATGCCGCCGCCCGCCCCGGTCACCAGCGCCACCTTGCCGGCCAGCATGTTGGAAGTCTGCATGGTCTTTTCCTCGTTCTCTCTTCGCTCAGCGGCCGGCAAAGCGCGGCGCGCGTTTCTCCAGGAAGGCATTCCGGCCTTCCGCATGATCCTCGGTGGTCATCAGGGCGGCCTGGGCCTCGCGCTCCCAGTCGAGCGCCTCGTCCAGCCCACGCCAGAGATATTGCCGGGTCAGCTGCTGTGGCAGCGGTGCCGCGGCGGCCAGCAGCCGGGCGCGCTCCAGCGCCACCGCCAGCACGCCGCCATCGGGGGCGAGCCGGTCCACCAGGCCGGTGGCCAGCGCTTCCTTCGCCTCCATCGCCTCGCCATAGAGCAACATCTGCCGCGCGCGCCCCTCGCCGATGCGGCGCGGCAGCGTGTGCAGAAGGCCAAGGTCCGCGATAAGCCCGACCTTGCCGAAGGGCGCCGAAAATTTTGCGTCCTCGCCCGCCACAACGCTGTCGCACAGCAGCGCCAGCGACAGGCCGGCACCGGCGGCCCAGCCCTCCACGGCGGCGACGCTGGGCTTGGAACAGCGCACCAGCAGCCGCACCATCTCATGCGTCATGCGGAAACGTTCGCGCCCGTCATTGAGGCTTCCGCTGCCCTGCCCGGCGATATCGCCACCGGCGCAGAAATGCCCGCCCGTGCCGGTCAGCACCAGCGCGCGGACATCCTTGTCGCCGTCCAGCCGGCGCAGCGCCTCGGTCAGCTTCAGCCGCATCTCCAACGACAGCGCATTGCGCCGGGCCGGATTGTCGAGCGTCAGGATGGCGATGTCGCCGTCGCGGCTCTCGCGCAGCACCTGTGCTGTTTCCTCAGCCATGAATCACCGCCTTGCCGTTATTCACCACCACCACGTCGCGTTCCAGCAGGCGGGCGCGGAAGGCGCCATCGCGCCAGATTTCCGTGCGGATGGTCTCGCCCGGATAGACCGGCGAGGAGAAGCGCAGGTCGAGCGACTTCAGAGCCGCCGCATCGTAGCCCGCCAGCGCGCGGATCAGCGCGTGGGTGACCACGCCCAGCGTACACAGCCCGTGCAGGATCGGCCGGGGAAAGCCCGCCTTCGCCGCGATGGACGGGCTGGCATGCAGCGGATTGTCATCGCCATTCAGCCGGTAATAGAGCGCCTGTTCCGGCCTTGTCGGCAGATCGACCACCATATCCGGCTCGCCCTCCGGCACCGGATGCGGCGGCTTCACCGGCCCGGACGGACCGCCGAACCCGCCATCGCCGCGCAGGAAGGTGGTGGAGCGGGTGGTGGCGTAGAGCGTGCCGTCGGCGCCGCGCACCTCTTTCTCGGAATAGAGCAGCGCGCCTTTGCCCTCGCCCTTGTCGACGATGCCGGTGACTCGGGTGGTGCCGATGATCGCGCCCTCGACCGGCAGTGGCTTGTGGATCTCGATGCCCTGTTCGCCATGCACCACGCGCACGGCATCGACGCCGGTCTCCGGGTTGCGCAGCCAGAAGCCCGGATGGCCCAGCACCACCGCCATCGACGGCATGGCCTTCATCTCCCGGTGATGGTCCACGAAGTCGAGCTGGCGCTCGTCCATCGGGTCCATGCCCAGGCCGACGGACAGCGCATAGAACACGCTGTCCCGCTTGGTCAGATGCTGGCGGACTTCCGGGATCGGGAAGTTCAGCAGCTTCTCGTACTCAATGGCCATCGCCGCCCCCTATCTCGATGACGGCATCGACCGCGTAGGCACCCTCGCCCTCCGGCAGCACGATCACCGGGTTGAGGTCCACCGATTGCAGCGTGTCACCCGCCTGATGGGCCATGACCGACAGGCGCGACAGCATCTCCGCCAGTGCCGTCACATCGGCCTTGGGCCGGCCACGCGCGCCCTGCAGCAGGGAGACGCCCTTCAGCGAGCCGATCATCTCCGCCGCCACATCCACGCCGAACGGACAGCGGCGGAAGGCGACATCCTTGACGATCTCGACGAACACGCCGCCGAGGCCGACCATCGCCACTGGCCCGAACACCGGGTCGCGATGGATGCCGAGGATGCATTCGACGCCGCCCTTCAGCTGCTTGGCCACCAGCACGCCCTCGACACGGGCCTTCGGCGCATGCTGCTTCGCGCGCTCGATCAACGTGGCGTAGCCGGCCTTCACGGCGGCCTCGTCACCCACGTCCAGCAGCACGCCGCCGATCTCCGTCTTGTGCAGAATGTCCGGCGAGACGATCTTCATGACCACCGGATAGCCGAAGCCGGCGGCGGCCTTTGCGGCCTCCTCCGGCGTGGTGCAGACCTGCTCCGGCGCTGCCTTGATGCCGGCCTCGCCCAGCAGCCGCTTGGCCTCCGCCTCGGTCGGCGTGGTTGCCGGCAGGGAGATGGCCGGCACGGAAGGGGGCTTCTGCCCCGGCTTGCGGGCGAAACCCTTGCCGAACCTGCCCATCGCATCGATGGCGACGACGGCGCGGGTCGGGTCCTCGAACACGCTGAAGCCGTCGCCCTCATATTCCGCGATGCGGTCGCGCCCGGCCACGACGGACAGCACATAGAGCCGGTCCGGGTGCTTGTCCTTCAGCAGGCGCAGCTGCTCCCGAAGGCGCGGCGACAGCGTCGGCGAGCCCGCCGTATAGGTCAGGAACCCCAGGATCGAGGTGTAGCCGCCCTCGGCCACCACCGCCTCGGAGAACTGGCCCATCAGCGACAGGTCGTTCAGCACCTGCGCGGTGCAGTCCACCGGATTGCGCGGGGCGGCATAGGGCAGGATCGCCTTCAGCCGCTTCTGCGCGTCTTCCGGCATTTCCGGCATGGCGAGGCCCAGCTCCTCCGCCGCGTCGGAAACGACGACGCCGGCCCCGCCGCTGACGGTGATGACGCCCAGCGTGTTGTTCACCGGATAGATGCGCCGCGTCGCCAGCTGCGCGATATCCAGCATCTGGTCGGTGGTGTGCGCCTGCACCGCGCCGAATTCCGCCAGCACGGCGCTGGTCACCGTGTCGTCGCCAGCGATGGAGGCGGTGTGCGACTTGGCCGCCGCGCCGCCCAGCGCGCTGCGCCCGACCTTCATGACGACCACCGGCTTGCGCGCCTGCCGGGCGGCCTCCAGAGCCGCCACGAAGCTGTCGCCGCGGTTGATGCCCTCGGCATAGACGGCGATCACGTCGATGCCGTCATCGGTGACCATATGGCCGATGGCGTCACCCAGCGTCACATCGCCCTCATTGCCGGTCATCACGCCGGCAGCGATACCGAGGCCACGCGCCCGCATGACGCTGACCAGATGGCCGCAATAGGCGCCCGACTGGCTGGCGATGCCGATGCGCCCGACCGACGGCATGCCACCTTCGAACACCGAGGTGAAGCTGCCGTAGAAGCCGCTGCGCAAATCGAACAGGCCCAGCGTGTTCGGCCCCAGCACGCGCATGCCATGCGCGTTGGCGGCTGCGATCATGCGGTCCTGCTCGGCCGCTCCATCCTCGTCCATTTCGGCAAAGCCGGAGCTGAAGACGATGGCGCCCGCCGTGCCGCGCGCGGCCAGCTGCTGCACCGTCTCCGTCACCAGCTTCGCCGGCACGGCGACGATGGCGACGTCCGGCGTCTCCGGCAGGTCGCCGACCGAGGCATAGGCGGTCAGCCCCTGCACCTCCGGCCGGTTCGGATTGACCGGCAGGATGGTGCCCTTGTAGCCGCCCGTCAGCATGGACGCGATGGGTCGCCCGCCGATCCGGCTGGCATCGCCGGACGCCCCGATGATGGCGACCGAGCGCGGCGCGAACAGGCGCGACAGCCGGTCGCTCACAGCGCCGCCTCCGAGCCCAACAGAGCCGTCACCTGGCTGGACAGCACGCCGCCATTGCCGTGGCAGATCGCGACATCGCACTTGTCGAGCTGGCGTTCGCCGGCCTGGCCACGGATTTGCGTCACCGCCTCCAGGATCAGGAACAGCCCGTACATGCCCGGATGCACGCAGGACAGGCCGCCGCCGCTGGTGTTCACCGCCAGCGAGCCGCCGGGCGCGATATTGCCATCCTGCACGAAGCGGCCGCCCTCGCCCTTCGGACAGAATCCGAGGTCCTCCAGGAACAGCAGCGTGGTTATGGTGAAGGCGTCATAGAGCATGACGAGGTCGCAGTCGGACGGCTTCAGCCCCGCCATCTCGAAGGCACGCGGGCCGCTTTCCGCCGCGACGGTGCGCGTCAGGTCGGCCATCTGGGTGATGGAGCGGTGCGAATGCGCGCCGCCGACGCCCAGCACATAGGCCGGCTTGTGCTTCAGATCCTTCGCCCGGTCGGCGCGGACCATGACGCAGGCCGCCCCGCCATCGGTGACCAGACAGCAATCGCGCGTGGTCAGCGGGTCGCTGATCATGCGGGCGTTCAGCACATCCTCGCGGGTCAGCGGGCCGCGCGCGAAGGCGTTCGGGTTCTTGTTCGCCCATTGCCGCGCGGAGACGGCGATATCGGCCAGCATTTCCCTCGTGGTGCCGTATTCATGCATGTGGCGCTGCGCCGCCAGCGCATAGGCAGTCACCGGATGGCGCGGCTTGAACGGTGCTTCGAGCCATTGCGGCTCGCTCATCGAGACGAGACGGCCGCCAGCGGTGCGCTGGTTGGAGCCATAGCAGATCAGCACCGCGTTACAGATGCCGGCTTCCAGCGCCAGCGCGGCCTGCAGCAGATGCATCTCGAAGGACGACCCGCCGATATTGGTGCCGTCGAAGAAGGCCGGTTTGATGCCCAGATATTCCGCAACCGACAGGGTCGGGAAGGCGTGCGTGCTGGTCGCCGCGCACAGCCCGTCGATATCTTTCAGCTCCAGCCCGGCATCCTTCACGGCGGCGATGGCCGCCTCGCCCAGCAGCTCGATAGCGCTGCGGCCGGGCGCTTCGCCCCAGCCGACCCCGCCGACCCCGACTATGGCCGTGCGGCCGCGCACATTCATGTTGCTCATGCCGCACCTCCCTTTTCCGCGAGGTCGAACACGATGACCTTCTCGCCCTCCAGCTCCGTGATCCGCGCCTTCACCCGCGTGCCGATGGGGGCGGTTTCCACCCCCTCGATGCGGGTCATCAGGCGCGGCCCTTCGTCGAGCTGCACCAGCGCGATGTTGAAGCTGCTGTCACGGCCCCGGTTGACGGTGATGGAATAGATCGTGCCGAGGCCCGACGCCTCGACCCATTCCAGGTCCATGGCACCGGTGCCGGGGGCGGCGACGCGCGGATAGAATACGTGCTGGCCGGTGGAGGCGCTGCGCTGGATCATGAAGCGGCCCTCGTCCAGAAAGGCGCGGTACTGCGCTTCGGGGCCGGGGCCTTGGCTCTGTGTGGGGATCATGCGTTTCCTCTGTCTCGCTTGGCGTCGCAATACACGGGACGGCGCCGGCAGCGCGGAGCGGGAAACGGCGGGATTTCAAAATTCGAACGACATTCACATTTCTGCAAAAGAGAATGTCCGTTCCGTCATCCGCCTTCCGGAGGGCAAAGCCGCCAGAAGCCTGACAAAACATATTCAAATTACTGAAATACCTTTATTTTATCCTCCCGCATCGCGCCTGTGGCGTCTCGTTGGGAAGCCATGGTACATTCTGTATTCAGAATTGCAATCGGAGTGTTGAATGGCTGATACGGCAGAAAAGCATAAGGATGTCGGCGCGGTCGTGCATGCGCTGCGCATCCTGCAGCATCTGGCGGATGCAACGGGCCCGCTGGGCGTCGCCGCCGTGGCGCGCGAGACCGGCATCAGCCCCAGCACCTGCTTCAGCATCCTGCGGACCATGGCGCGGGCGCGCTTCGTCAGCTTCCACGAGACCGACAAGACCTACACGCTGGGCCTCGCCGTGGCGGAGCTGGCGACCGGGCTGATCGGCACCAGCTATCTGGACCTGATCCGCCCGGAGATCGAGCGGCTGGCGCTGAACCACAACATGCTGATCGCGCTGTGGCGGGTGACCGAGGACGGCCACATCGTCGTCATCGACCGGGCCTATGGCGAGCATGTGGTGCGCGTCGACATGCGGGTGGGATCGCGCCTGCCCTTCCTGATCGGCGCGGTCGGGCGCTGCGTCGCGGCGCATCTGGCCCTGCCCCCGGCGGAGCTGCGGCGGCGCTTCACCACCCTGCGCTGGCAGAACCCGCCCAGCTATGAGCAGTACGAGGCGGAGGTGGCGGAGGCCGGCAAGCGCGGCTGGACCAAGGATGTGGGCTATCTCTATCGCGGCATCACCACGGTGGCGAGTGCCGTGGTGGACCAGGCCGGCACGCCGCGCTTCGGCATCAGCGGCATCGCCATCCAGGGCCAGCAGACGCCGGAGCAGATCGACCGGCTGGGCGAGGAACTGCGCGATGTGGCCAGCTATCTGAGCCGGGCGCTGTTCCCGCAGCGCCAGCCGGCGCTGGCCGCTATAGCGTCCTAAGAGGGGCGTCCTAAGCCGGCTGTAGCCCTTCCAGCCGGGCGGCGGTGGCGCGCAGGCAGGCAAGCGCCTCGGCCTCCAGCCTGTCCAGGATCGCGCCCGCCGGCTCCAGCCGGTCGCACCAGGCCGCGGCCGGGCCGAGCGACAGCACGCCCTTGCTCCAGTCGCCGGTCTCGTAGGCCACCTTCTGGATCGGTCCGCCGACCAGCGGCCCCAACACCGCATAATCGTTCTGCCCGTCAGCTTCCAGCCGGGCGACCTCGGCGGCCGTCTCATTGGCGAGGCAGCGGTAGGTGTTCTTGAGCGACCGCAGCACGGTCGTCGAGCAGGTCTCGTCCAGCCCGACCAGATGCTGCTTGTAGAGCGGATGCGCCCAGATCTCGTCGGCCACCAACATGCGGCTGCCGAGCAGCACGCCATCCGCGCCCATCGCCAGCGCGGCGGCGATCTGCCGGCCCGAACCGATGCCGCCGCCGACCACCACCGGCACATCCAACGTCTCCAGCGCGCGGGCGGCCAGCAGCATGGCGGGGATATCGCCCATGCCGGGATGGCCGCCGCATTCCGCGCCGATCAGCGCCACCGCATCGACGCCGGCAGAGACCGCCTTGGCGGCATGGCGCACGGTCGTAGCCTTGTGCAGCACGACACAGCCGGCATCCTTCAGGCGCAGCAGCAGCGCCTCCGGGCTGTAGCCCGCCGTCTCGATGCAGCGCACCCCCTCCTCGACCACCACATCGACATAGGCCTTCATCTTCTCGTTCTCCGCCGGCCGGGCGGAGATATAGAGGTTCCCGCCAAACGGCCTGCCGCCGGTCATCTCCCGGCAGCGCCGCACGGCATCGCGGAAGGCATCGGCATCGGGGTAGGAGCGCGGGGTGATGAAGCCCATCGCGCCCGCATTCACCACGCCCGCGACATATTCCGCCGTCGCCAGCCACATCAGCCCGCCGCACAGGATCGGCTTCTCGATGCCGAACAGCTCGGTCAGCCGGGTCGGCAGCTTGGGTGAGGACGGGGTGGGCATGGGCGGTTCCTCCGGTTCATTTTGCGCCTCAGCAAAGGCGGCACCGGCGAGGTTGTCAACTGCGGGCGCTTGGCTGCCCCCTCCCTTACTCCGTTCTTCACCTCGCCGTTCTCCGACCGTCACCCATACCCAGACCGTCACCCCCGCATTTATTGCGGGGGTCCAGGGTTCAGCCTACTCAGGCCGCGCCAAAGCAAGCCGAGGTCTGGATTCCCGGGACAAGCCCGGGAATGACGGTCAGAGAGAACCGTAAGGCCATCATGCAAACCCCCAGCGCCATGCCAAGAAACAGCACCTGCTTGTCAAAGCACCGGAACCGGCAGTAGCGTCACGGTTGAAAAAGCGGAAGCGCACAACAAACAGCCCCGCACAGAAGAAACAGGGAGAGGACACGCGGCATGAAGGGCATCGTCTTTCTGGGCGACCGGCGGCTGGAGCTGCGCGACTTCCCCGACCCCACGCCCGGCCCCGGCGAGGTGGTGCTGGAGATCAGGGCATCCGGCATATGCGGCAGCGACCTGAAATTCTACCGCACGCCGGGCGGGGCGAAGGCGCTGGGCTTCAAAATGCAGGACGGGCCGATCATCGGCGGGCACGAGCCCTGCGGCGTGGTCGTCGCCATCGGCCCCGGTGTCTCGGAAAAGCAGGCCCGCATCGGCATGCGCGTCATGCAGCACCATTATCGCGGCTGCGGCGTGTGCCCGCACTGCTCGACCGGCTGGATGCAGCTCTGCGTCGAGGGCGTGGCGGAGGTCTATGGCGTCACCGGCCATGGCGCGCACGCGACCTACATGAAATGCCCGGCACGCACGCTGGTCGAGCTGCCGGACGAACTCTCCTTCGCCACCGGGGCGGCGATCTCCTGCGGCACCGGCACCGCCTGGGGCGCCCTGCAACGGCTGGGGCTACAGGGCGACCACACCATCGCGATCTTCGGACAGGGGCCGGTGGGCCTGTCGGCGACACAGCTCGCCAGCGCGCTGGGGGCGCGGGTCATTGCGCTGGACACCAGCCCGGAGCGCCTGGCCCGCGCGCTGGAGTTCGGCGCCGATGCAGTGCTGAACCCGGCCGAACTGGCAAATGGCAAGGGGGATGTTGTCGGCGCCATCCGCGAGCTGACGCATGGCCTCGGCGCGAACCTGTCGCTCGATGCCTCGTCGGCGCCGGCCGCCCGCGCGCAGGCGGTGAAATGCGTGCGGACCTGGGGCAAGGCCTGCTTCGTCGGCGAGGGCGGCGAGGTGACGCTCGATGTCAGCAACGACCTGCTGCGCCGGCAGGTGACGCTGATCGGCTCCTGGACCTTCTCGACCATCGGCCAGGCCGACTGCGCCCGTTTCATCGCCGACCGCGGGATCGACGTGGACGCGCTGTTCACCCACCGCTGGCGCCTCGACGAGGCCGAGCCCGCCTACCGCCTGTTCGACAGCCAGACCACCGGCAAGGGCGTGTTTTTAATGTGAGGGGGGAACATAATCTTGGCCCGCGATTGATAAAAATATTGTAGGCAATCTGGATTAACCGTTGTTACGATCATAAAAATACAATTGACGACCGGAAGCGCAATAGGAAGCCGCTTGAAATCGGAAGGCTCAACTGTAGTGATATAGCACTAAATTCCATACCGTCGCCGAACCGAAGTTAAGCTAAAATTTCTTCTGCCTGATTTCTCGCTATTGCGCAGACTAACCTCTAGAAAAAAAGCACACTGGGCTATCGTAGCATTCAAGGTTAATTTCTATATTCTCAATATTAGAAAATAGCCTTTTTTGGAGAAACATTGAATGCAGAATAATAGACGGCAGTTTTATATTTTTGATTTGGAATTAGCGGCGCGAAAGGCAGGCGCGACTATACCAACGATGAACGAAATTGTCCCCATTCTACTGAAAATGAAGAATGCTGGTCGGACTTATCCGGTTAGATCGAATACAGCGACGATGTTGATCGGCGATATGGCCGAGGACGCAGCCCAACAGTTCATCACTTTGTTAGTCCGCATGTCAGACACAACCACACCGAACAGCGTATATTCCGACCCTGCCGCTGGTCGATTCGACGAACATGTGAAGGTTGGCACCGTTGGCTCGGATTTCGGGTGTCACGTCTTAATTTCAACGGCACCGGAGCAAAACCAACCGAATATCTACACTTGCGCCATTGAGCGTGTTCCTGGCCTTCCGTTCGATTTAGTCCGCCGCCTTCTTTCGAAGTTTCTGAACTTCGAATATCACGACGATGCCACATTTTTTTCTTACCTTCATCCGGCAGGCGGCCTAGACGCAAACAACGAGCCGCGCCGAGATAGATGCTGCCCACATGTTGAATTGCGGGGCCGCCCGTCTGACACACTCATCAACGATATAAACGCCGGCCGTATTTCCAGCATGTCGCTAATCAAGGCCGAACAGGTAACGCCAATAGCGGGGGCACCGTATCTCACAAAGTCGGAATCGGAACTAAAGCTTGGCATTGATCATAATAACCTTCCGGCAAACTTGTGGGCTTCGCTTCGTCAAGCAATTCGACAAAACGCTCAGACATATAATACGGCGCAAATTAAGTATCGTGTTCCAAACTCAAAACGAACGGTGACTGTTAAAATTGATGCGGCAACAGGAGCGCCATTAACAGAAATGTATGTTTTATCGTTTGAATTAAACAATATATATCCATTTTTGGCGCAATCTGCTATGCAGATTGTTCCGCATTTGCACGACTTGGCCGTACCACAATTTTTGGCCCATCGGACAATCTAAGGTGCTGAAACAGCTAATATATGAACTTAGCCGAGGTTTCGCTTATCGCCGTATTTCGCACGGAGAAATGCAAACCTATACGAGATGGCTTCCGCTAACACTTACAGTGATAGCGATAGGTATCTATTTGATTTTGCCGGTGAAACCCGCGCTAATCGGTGACAAAGGGTTGGCGTCCAACCTATTGACGCTCGTTTCGACGCTGCCCGGTTTCTACTTCGCTGGTCTTGCGGCGGTCGCTACGTTCGGCAACACGACTATGGACCACGAAATGCCGGCACCAGCGCCAGAAGTCGATATGCGCGTTGCGGGAAAGACTGCGACGGTCAAGCTAACGCGGCGGTTGTTCCTGTCATACTTGTTTTCCTATCTTGTCATCCTATCGTTCGGCCTATGCTTTTCTCTAGTCACTATTAATGCGTTGTCAGGCTCTATTGAAGCTTTGCAAGAATATATTGTTTGCAGCACTGGCATGACTTGGCCATGGTTCGTATTCAAAGCCTTAGTCGGTATCCCATTGACGTTCGCGTTCGCTTCGATGGTCGTTACGACACTACATGGCGTGTTCTTTCTTACCGAAAAAATACACCAGCCGTAACAATGAACGTCGAAGGGTTCGAATTTTCATTCGTCGCCGACATTCAGCCGGCGCGATCATTGGACGGGGCAATTGCTGCTCTGTTACCGCAATCGCGATACGCCAATGTGCGCGGCGATCCGCTTAACCGCTACGGCTCGGGGCCATTCTGCAAATTCACCATCCCGAAGACCTACAAGCAAAGTGGCGTATATCTTGTCATGGCCGGCGATAACCTGAAATATGTTGGCGAATGCTCAAATCTTTCTGCCCGGTTCAACTCGGGATACGGCATCATTTCGCCCAAGAATTGCTTTAAGGGCGGGCAGGAAACTAACTGCCGAATAAACAACCTGATTTATACGACGGTGAGCGACGGCGAAATGTTAGAGTTATGGTTCCATTCCTCGTCGAATCATAAAGCGATAGAAGCAATTTTACGTAAAAATATTAACGCCACATGGAATAAATATTAAAACTCCCTTCTTAGTATTGAGCGAACACACGCATCACACATTCCATCAACAGACAGCTTTTTTTGGGGAAAACTTAGCATCCGAACGTCTGCCCTCTCTCCCCTCGCCCCTTGGCGGCGGGGCGAAAGCCTCCTAACCTGTCCGGATTGCTGACCAAGAAACGCTCCGGAGGATGCCCCCTATGTCCTATACGCTGCATGAGTTCGCGGCCGATATCCGCGCGGCGCTGACCGCCGATCCCGGTCCTGCGGGTCAGGAGAAGGTGCGCCTTCTGACCGAGAAGGCCCTGCGCGACGAGGATTTCATGACCGCCTGCTTCGGCGTGCCGGCCCCCAAGGAACGCGAGGTGCTGTACGAGGATGCCGATCTGGGCTTCGCCATCTGCCGCCATGTCTATACCGGCGCCAAGGATTCCGGCCCGCACGATCACGGCCCCACCTGGGCGATCTACGGCCAGGCCGAGGGCGAGACCGACATGACCGACTGGCGCATCGTCACCCCGCCCTCCGGCGGCAAGCCAGGCCGGGTGGAGAAGACGCGCACCTATCGGCTGACGCCGGGCGTGGCGCATCTCTATCTCGCCGGCGACGTGCATGCGCCCTACCGCGCCGGCCCCACCAAGCTGATCCGCATCGAGGGCAAGAACACCGACAAGATCAGTCGCACGCCCCTCGAAGCGGCGGCGTGAGGGTTTTTGTTCTTCGTCATGGTCGGACCACCCTTGGACTTGATCCGAGGGGCCGACCATCCAGCGAACGGCACCGCCTCTCTGGACCCTCGGGTCAAGCCCGAGGGTGACGACAGTAAATATGCGGGCGTCTCGAAGCATAAGGCGGCGGGCTGGATATTCCCCCTCACCCAGCTGCGGCTAGGGTCGTTCCTCGCCAAGCCTCCGCAACCCTCTCCCGCCAGGGGAGAGGGAAAGAATGGGTGGTTTTGAACCCTCTCCCCTCGCGGGAGAGGGTGGTGAGCGATAGCGAACCGGGTGAGGGGGCATAACTCCCCCCTGAAAATCCACGCATAATCGTGGTGCCGGGGTTGCGATCTGGCGCGGCGGTCCAATATTAGGGGCCGCCGAGCGGTCCCGCCCGGCCCTTTTCCGGCGACCTGTCGCCGGTTTTCGCGCGCCCGCCCACAACCCGGTCCTGATACCCCATGCTTCTCGATTTCGGAATGGTTGCCGCCGGCCTCCTCCTGTTGTTCCTGGGCGGCGAGGGGCTGGTGCGCGGCAGCGTCGCCATCGCCACGCGGCTCGGCATCTCCAAGCTGGTGGTCGGCATGGTGATCGTCGGCTTCGGCACCTCGGCACCGGAGCTGGTGGTGTCGCTGCAGGCGGCCCTGGCCGGCTCCCCCGATATCGCGCTGGGCAATGTGGTCGGCTCCAACATCGCCAACATCCTGCTGATCCTGGGCATCGCCGCTTTGCTCTCGCCGCTCGGCAACAGCGATGGCGGCATAAAGCGCGAGGCGCTGGTCATGCTGCTGGCCGCGACCGCGCTGGTCGCCGCGCTGTGGTATGGCGAGATCACGCGCCTCATCGGCTTCGCCCTGCTGGCCGGCCTGGCGCTGCATCTGGCGCTGGCCTTCCTGAAGGAGCGCAAGTCGCGCGCCGATATCGCGGAAGGGTCGGCCTACGAGCATGAGGCGGACGAGGTTTCCGACGTTCCGCTGAAGCTGCCGATTGCAATCATCGCCACGCTGGCCGGGCTGGGGCTGCTGGTGGTCGGCGCGGAGCTGATGGTCGAGGGTGCCACCGCGATTGCCCGCGACTTCGGCGTGTCGGAGGCGGTGATCGGCCTGACCATCGTTGCCGTCGGCACCTCCCTGCCGGAGCTGGCGACCGCCATCGTCGCCGCCATCCGCCGCCATTCCGACGTGGTGCTGGCCAATATCGTCGGCTCCAACATCTTCAACGTGCTGGCGATCCTGGGCATCACCGCCACCATCGCGCCGATCGGCGTCAGCGAGCGCTTCCTGCTGATCGACGGGCCGATCATGCTGGCCATCACGCTGCTGGCCTTCCTGGTGCTGCTGCGCGCCCGCACCGTTGGCCGGGTGATCGGCAGCGGCTTCCTGATGCTCTATATCGGCTATATCGGCATGCTCGGCTATATGGGGTAAGCTGGCCGGCGTTTTTGCGGCTCCACTTTTCCGGCGTGATCGTTACCATACGAACAATCCCTCAGAATGAGGGTTCAATGGGAGGCCCGCCCGGCCCCCCGTCCAAGACAGGACATGACCGACGATGAGCCTGCCGCCCGAACGTCCCTGGCCCGAACGCTCCTGGACCGAGCCGACGGACGATTCCATCGTCGCCGCCGCCGGTTCCATCCTGGCCGCGCGGGAGGAAGTGCCGGCGTCGGATGTCCAAGCGATCAGCGAGTGCGTCGTGCGCATCGCCTGGGTGCCCGGTTCGGCGTCGGTCAGCGACGAAAAGCTGGCCTTCCTGCTGGATTACTGGCGCGGCCTCGGTGAGGGACAGAAGGACGGGGTGCCACTGGCCGCGCAGGTCGATGGCATCGACCTCGTGCCGGCACTGGGCAACATCATGCTGCTGGATGTGGAGCGCGAGGGGTTCGACGCGCGCTACCGGCTCTACGGCACCAAGGTCGCCAGCAAGGCCGGGCGCGACTGGACCGGCTGGCTGGTCTCCGAGATGAACCGCGTCACCCGCACCCCGGCGGCCCTGCTCTACCGGGCCGGCTATCTGGCGGTCTATCGCCGGATGATGCCGCTGTTCACCGAACATAATTCCCCGCCCTGGACTTCTGCCGAGGCCTGGCGGCGGCTGATCCTGCCGCTCGCCGACGATCAGGGGCGCTGCACGCGGCTGCTGGTCGGCAATGTCGATATCGGCCACCGGCTGCTGACCGCCGAGCAGATCGAGGAACAGCAGCGCCGGCTGCGGCCCGACGACTGACAATCCAGAGAAACCAAGAGGACCATCATGCCGGAAATCCCCACCATCGCCCTGCCGGGCGGCGAACCCATGCCGGTGCTGGGTCTGGGCACCTGGGGCATGGGCGACGATGACCGCCGCGCCGGGCAGGAGGCGGACGCGCTGCGCCACGGGCTCGACCTTGGCATCCGGCTGATCGACACGGCGGAGATGTATGCCAATGGCCGTGCCGAGCAGATCACCGGCGAGGCGATGAAGGGACGGCGTGACGATGTGTTCCTGGTCAGCAAGGTACTGCCCGGCAATGCCAGCCGCGAAGGCACCATCGCCGCCTGCGAGCGCAGCCTGAAGCATCTGGGGACCGACCGGATCGACCTGTATCTGCTGCACTGGCGCGGCCCGCATCCGCTGGCGGAGACGCTGGCCGGCTTCGAGGCGCTGATGCAGGCCGGCAAGATCCGCCACTGGGGTGTCAGCAATTTCGACATGGATGATTGCCGGGAGCTTGAGAAGCTCGCCCCCGGAAAGGTGGCGACCAACCAGGTGCTCTACAATCTGATGCGCCGCGGCATCGAATATGACCTGCTGCCCTGGTCGCGCGAGCGCGGCGTGCCGGTCATGGCCTATTCGCCCATCGAGCAGGGAAGGCTGCTGAAATATCCGGCGCTGGGCAAGGTGGCCGAACGCTATGGCGCCACGCCGGCGCAGATCGCCCTGTCCTGGCTGCTGCGCCAGCCGGGCATCGTCGCCATCCCGAAGGCCGCGCGCACCGCGCATGTGGAGGAGAATCTGGCGGCGCTGGACATCCGGCTGGACAGCGAGGACCTGGCCATTCTCGACCGGGCCTTTCCGCCCCCCGCCAGCGCCCGACCGCTGGAGATGCTCTGACACGCACAGATTGCACGGGATCGGGATTTTCCTATTGATTGGCGCGCCTAAAACATGGAAATTTAGGCAAATAATATAAATCACCCCGAAGCGGGTACGGCCATGAGCGACAATCCCGATATCATTCACCCGCGTGCGCGGGTGTTCGGTGCATACTGGATGTCCCTGCCGAAGCGGGATTTCCTGCCGGACCGCGACCAGATCGACCTGCTGCAGCTGAAGGAGATCCTGCCCTCCTTCGTCATCCTGCAATATGAATCGCCGTCCATGGTCCGCTTCCGCCTGGCCGGCACGGACGAGGTCAGGCGCTATGGCTTCGAGATCACCGGCCGGAACTATCTGGATTTCGTGCCGGAAGAACGCCGGGCCCAGGCGGTGCAGACCTTCCAGACCATGCTGAACCATCCCTGCGGCACGCGGAACCTGATCGAAACCGTCACCTCCAGCGGCCGTATCGTGCTGAACGAGGCCATCGGCTATCCGGTGCGGGGCAGCGACGGGCGCGCCGACCAGATGATCTTCCAGAGCAACGACATCGAGGGCAGGCTGAAGCCCCATCAGCGCAAGGATGTGGTGGTCGAACACCGCCGCCTGCGCGAGCGCCGCTTCATCGATATCGGCGCCGGCGTGCCAAGCCTCGCCGCCTGACGCCAGCCTTTCACGGCACGCCGCTCAGCCTTGTTCCGGCGGCGTTTGATTTCCCAACAGCGAAGCCTCATACTGCGCGGCAAGGCTGAGAAAAATCAGCCATCGTAACCGCTTGGGAGGGTTTCATGGGTTCTGGCAGCCAGCCTTCGGCCGGCGCGCGTCGGCTTCGCTCGCAGCTCTGGTTCGATAATCCCGACAATCCCGGTATGACGGCGCTCTATCTGGAGCGGTACCTGAATTTCGGCCTGACGCGGGCGGAGCTGCAATCTGGCAAGCCGATCATCGGCATCGCCCAGACCGGCTCCGACCTGTCGCCCTGCAACCGCCACCACCTCGACCTCGCCAAGCGCGTCCGCGAGGGCATCAATGCCGCCGGCGGTGTGGCCTTCGAATTTCCGGTCCACCCGATCCAGGAGACCGGCAAGCGCCCGACCGCATCGCTGGACCGCAACCTCGCCTATCTTGGCCTTGTCGAGCTGTTGTATGGCTATCCGCTGGATGGCGTGGTGCTGACCACCGGCTGCGACAAGACCACACCGGCCTGCATCATGGCCGCCGCCACGGTGAACATTCCGGCCATCGTGCTGTCCGGCGGGCCGATGCTGAACGGTTGGTGGAAGGGCGAGCGCACCGGCAGCGGCACCATCGTCTGGAAGGCGCGCGAACGCCATGCGGCGGGCGAGATCGACTATGCGGAGTTCATGGATATCGTCTCCTCCTCCGCCCCGTCGGTCGGCCATTGCAACACGATGGGCACGGCCTCGACGATGAACGGGCTGGCCGAGGCGCTGGGCATGTCCCTGCCCGGCTGTGCCGCAATTCCCGCCCCCTACCGCGAGCGCGGGCAGATCGCCTACGAGACCGGGCTGCGCGCCGTGGAGATGGTGTGGGAGGATCTGAAACCGTCGGACATCCTGACGCGCGAGGCGTTCGAGAACGCCATCGTGGTGAACTCCGCCATCGGCGGTTCGACCAACGCGCCGATCCACATCAACGCGATTGCCCGGCATATCGGCGTGGAGCTGACCAACGACGACTGGGAGAAGATCGGCTACGACATTCCGCTGATCGTGAATTTGCAGCCCGCCGGCAAGTATCTGGGCGAGGAATTCCACCGTGCCGGTGGCATCCCCGCCGTGGTGAACGAGCTGATGAAGCACGGCAATATCCGCGAGAATGCCGTCACCGCCAACGGCAAACCCATCGGCGAGAACTGCCGGGGCCGCGAGCGCGAGGGGGATGATGTCATCCTGTCCTATGACACGCCGATGGTGGACAAGGCCGGCTTCCTGCATCTGCGCGGCAATTTGTTCGATTCAGCGATCATGAAGACCAGCGTGATCTCCGATGATTTCCGCAAGCGCTACCTCTCCAACCCGAAGGACCCCAATGCCTTCGAGGGTCGCGCCATCGTGTTCGAAGGGCCGGAGGATTATCACCACCGCATCGACGATGCATCGCTGAACATCGATGAAACCTGCCTGCTGTTCGTGCGCGGCACCGGCCCCATCGGCTATCCCGGCGGGGCGGAGGTGGTGAACATGCAGCCGCCGGCCGCCCTCATCAAACAGGGCATCCTGGCGCTGCCTTGCATCGGCGATGGCCGGCAGTCCGGCACCTCGGGCTCGCCCTCGATCCTGAACGCCGCACCGGAGGCCGCCCTGAATGGCGGGCTCGCCATCCTGCAGACCGGTGACCGGGTGCGCATCGACCTGAACAAGCGCACCGCCGATATCCTGATTTCCAGCGACGAGTATGAGAAACGCAGGGCCGACCTTGTGGCGAAGGGCGGCTTCCCGTTCCCCGACCACCAGACGCCCTGGCAGGAAATCCAGCGCTCCATGGTCGCCCAGTTCGACGAGGGCATGGTGCTGAAGCCGGCGGTGAAGTACCAGCGCGTCGCCCAGACCAAGGGCGTGGCCCGGGATAATCATTGATCCAAACCCTCTCCCCTTGCGGGAGAGGGTGCGAGCGCGAGCGAGCGGGTGAGGAGTACGGCACGGTCAGAGCGGTCACCCCTCACCCAGCCGAGTCTAGGCTCCTACGTCGCCAAACCTCGGCATCCCTCTCCCGCAAGGGGAGAGGGACAAAAAAACAAATCAGGGAGAGAGACTTCATGCGGATTCTGATTATCGGGGCGGGCGGCATGATCGGCCGCAAGCTGACGCAGCGGCTGATCGCGGACGGCAATCTTGGCGGCAGTGCCATCAGCCATCTGCATCTGGTGGATGTGTCAGCCCCCGAAAAGCCCGTCGCCGCCTTCACGGTGGAGGTGGAGCCGGCGGACCTGTCGCAGCCGACCGCCGCCGCACGCCTGATTGCCAGCCGGCCGGACGTGATCTTCCATCTCGCCGCCATCGTCTCCGGCGAGGCCGAGGCGGATTTCGAGAAGGGCTACCGCATCAACCTGGATGGCACGCGCTACCTGCTGGAGTCGATCCGCCGCACCGGCGGCACCGAGTACCGGCCGCGTCTGGTCTTCACCTCCTCTATCGCCGTGTTCGGCGCCCCCTTCCCCGAGGCGATCGGCGACGAGTTCCTGACCGCGCCGCTGACCAGCTACGGCACGCAGAAGGCCATCGGCGAGCTGCTGCTGGCGGATTTCACCCGCAAGGGTTTCGTGGACGGCATCGGCATCCGCCTGCCCACCATCTGCGTGCGGCCGGGTACGCCGAACAAGGCAGCGTCGGGCTTCTTCTCCAACATCATCCGCGAGCCGCTGGCCGGCAAGGAGGCGGTGCTGCCGGTTTCCGAGGAGGTGCGCCACTGGCACGCCAGCCCGCGCGCGGCCGTCGGCTTCCTGATGCATGCCGCGACCATCGATGGCGACAAGGTCGGCCCGCGCCGCAACCTGACCATGCCCGGCCTCTCCGCCACGGTCGGCGAGCAGATATCGGCGTTGCGGGCGGTTGCCGGCGAGAAGGCGGTGAAGCTGATCCGCCGCGAACCCGACCCGGTGATCCAGACCATCGTTGCCGGCTGGCCGCACAAGTTCGACGCGAAGCGCGCCCTGGCGCTGGGCTTCAAGGCCGAAAGCAGCTTCGAGGAGATCGTCCGCATCCATATCGAGGACGAACTGGGCGGAAAGGTTTGAGAAGAACGGCCAAGGTCTCATACGGTTTGTCTTATTCAACCTGAAAAGGAATCAGCTCCGCACACACACCTAATCCCCTTGCGCGAATTAGAAACGCCTTCTATGGTTTTCCCTAATAAAACAAAGCCTGCCTTGATGCAGGTGATGGGAGGGAAAGCATGGCGTCCGTGCAGATTCGGGACGTGCGAAAGGCCTTCGGCCCGGTCGAAGTGCTTCATGGTGTTTCCATTGACATAGAGGATGGGGAGTTCGTCATCCTCGTCGGCCCCTCGGGGTGCGGCAAATCCACATTGCTGCGGATGATCGCCGGGCTGGAGGGCATTTCCGGCGGCGAAATCCTGATCGGCGAACGTGTGGTGAACCATGTGCCGCCGAAGGAACGGGACATCGCCATGGTGTTCCAGAACTATGCCCTCTACCCGCACATGACGGTCGGCGAGAATATGGGCTTCTCGCTGAAGCTGCGCGGCGCACCGAGGGAGGAGTTCGACAGCCGGGTGAAGGTCGCGGCGGAGATTCTGGGCCTGACCAACCTGCTGGACCGCTATCCGCGCCAGTTGTCCGGCGGCCAGCGCCAGCGCGTCGCCATGGGCCGCGCCATCGTGCGCGACCCGCAGGTCTTCCTGTTCGACGAACCGCTGTCCAACCTGGATGCCAAGCTGCGCGTTGCCATGCGGACCGAGATCAAGGCGCTGCACCAGCGCCTCACCTCCACCACCGTCTATGTCACGCACGACCAGATCGAGGCCATGACCATGGCCGACAAGATCGTCGTCATGCATGATGGCATCGTCGAGCAGATCGGCGATCCGCTGGGCCTGTATGACCGGCCGGACAATCTGTTCGTCGCCGGCTTCATCGGCTCACCCGCCATGAACATGCTGCGCGGCCGCATTGAGGCGAATGGCAAGCTTTCCTTCGTCAGCGATGGCGGCATCCGCCTGCCGCTCGACAATGCCCCCGCCGCCGCGCATGGCCGCCCTGTCGTCTATGGCATCCGCCCGGAGCATCTGGTGCTGGCCGATGATGGCGCCGAGGCGACGGTGACGGTGATCGAGCCGACAGGGTCCGAAATTCAGGTGGTGGCCGACATGGGCGGCACCGAGATCATCGCCGTGTTCCGGGAGCGCCATGCCTTCCGGCCGGGCGAGCGGATCAAGGTCGCGCCGCAGCCGGGCCACACGCACCTGTTCGACGCGGAGACCGGCAACCGCCTCTGACGGACGGTTCGCCGCTGGCCCGGACAAGGGCCGAAACGGCCGGCGGAAAGCCGGACCGGCAAACAAGGGAGGAATGGGCAATGAGTTTTACCAGACGCGATCTGTTGAAGAGCAGCGCCGGCGTTGCTGTTGGCGTGGCGGGTGCTGGGCTGGTCGGGCCCGGCGGTGCCGCCGCCCAGGATATGAGCTTCAAGCCGGAGGCCGGGGCGACCCTGCGCGTGCTGCGCTGGCGCCGTTTCGTCGCCGGTGACGAGGAGCAGTGGGTCGCCAACACCAAGAAATTCACCGAGAAGACCGGTGTCGAGGTGCGCATCGACAATGAAAGCTGGGAAGATGTGCGCCCCAAGGCGGCGGTGGCGGCCAATGTCGGCTCCGGCCCGGACATCATCGTCGGCTGGTTCGACGACCCGCACCAGTATCCCGACAAGCTGGTCGATGTCAGCGACGTCGCCGAGTATCTCGGCAAGAAATATGGCGGCTGGTATCCGGTTGCCGAACGCTATGGCAAGAAGGACGGGCGCTGGATCGGCCTGCCGCTGGGCGCTGCGGGTGCGTGCATGGTGTACCGCAAGAGCTGGGTCCAGGAAGCCGGGTTCGAGAAGTTCCCGCAGGATTACCGCGAAGTGCTGAAATGCGCCAAGGCGCTGAAGGCCAAGGGCCACCCGATGGGCATGGCACTGGGCAATGCGGTCGGTGACGGCAATGGCTGGGTGCACACCATCCTGTGGGGCTTCGGCGGCAAGATGGTGAACGAGAATAACGAGGTCGTGCTGAACCGCGCGGAGACGGTCGCAGCCCTGGAATATGTGAAGGAGCTGTACGAGACCTTCATCCCCGGCACGCTGTCCTGGCTGGACTCGAACAACAACAAGGCCTTCCTGGCCGGCGAAATCGGTGCCACCAACAACGGCATCTCGGTCTATTACGCCGCCAAGACGTCCAAGGAAGACGCGATGAAGGCCGTGGCCGCCGACATCGAGCATGTGAACATGCCGATCGGCCCGGTGGGCAAGCCGACCGAGTTGCACCTGTTCACCCAGGCGATGCTGTTCAAGCACTCCAAATACCCGAATGCGGCGAAGGAATATCTGCGCTTCATGTGGGAGAAGGAGCAGTACGAGCCCTGGCAGCAGGCGGCCATCGGCTACATCACCCATCCGCTGGCGGCCTATGCATCGAACCCGATCTGGACCTCCGACCCGAAGCACACGCCCTACCGTGACTGCGTGAAGAACATGCAGTGGAACGGCTTTGCCGGCGATCTGGGCTATGCCTCGGCGGCGGCGATGGCGGACTACATCATCGTCAACATGTTCGCCGAGGTCTGTGCGGGCAACCAGACGCCGAAACAGGCGGCCGAACGCGCGGCCAAGCGCGCCGAGCGCTACTACCGCGTCTGATGCGTGACGGGGGCGGCGCTGTCCTTCAGGATAGCGCCGCTCCTGCCGCACGCTGCCTGCCCCAACGAACGGAGTCCGCATGGTCGCCGAGACACCCGCCGGAGCGCGCCACAACCGCTTCGCCAAGGCCGAGGACTTTCACGTGCCGCTGACCGCGCGGCTGATGAACAACCGCAACTTCCTGGCGATCTGGTTCATGCTACCGGCCGCCGCGATCCTGCTGCTGTTCCTCGCCTGGCCGCTGATCCTGGGCATCTACCTGTCGATGACCGACACCACCATCGGGCGGCGCGGCTATTTCATCGGGCTGGAGAATTTCGAGCTGCTGGCCGACGACCCGGTATTCTGGCTGTCGGTGTACAACACCTTCCTCTACACGCTGGTCGCCAGCATCCTGAAATTCGTGCTGGGGCTATGGCTGGCGCTCATCATCAACGAGCATCTGCCCTTCAAGGCCTTCCTGCGCGCCATCGTGCTGCTGCCCTGGATCGTGCCGACCGTGCTGTCAGCCATCGCCTTCTGGTGGATTTATGACGCGCAGTTCTCGGTGATTTCCTGGTCACTGCAGCGGATGGGGCTGATCGACGAATACATCAATTTCCTGGGCGACCCGGACAATGCCCGGGCCAGCGTGATTGCCGCCAACACCTGGCGCGGCATCCCCTTCGTCGCCATCACCCTGCTGGCAGGCCTGCAGACCATTCCGCAATCGCTGTACGAAGCGGCCACCATTGATGGCGCCAACAGCTGGCAGCGCTTCCGCTTCGTCACCTTTCCGATGCTGACGCCGATCATCGCGGTGGTGATGACCTTCTCCGTGCTGTTCACCTTCACCGACTTTCAGCTGATCTATGTGCTGACCCGTGGCGGGCCGCTGAACGCGACTCACCTGATGGCCACGCTGGGCTTCCAGCGCGCCATCCCCGGTGGCCAGCTTGGCGAGGGTGCAGCCATCGCGGTCGCCATGATCCCGTTCCTGCTGGCGGCCATCCTGTTCAGCTATTTCGGCCTGCAGCGCCGGCGCTGGCAGCAGGGTGGCAAGGATTGAGGGCGGCAAGGGGATTGAGGGCCATATCATGAGCACCGTGACAAACCGCCAGGCCGACCATGCCGGCACCGACATCGAGGCCCGTGAGGGCGGACGCTCCAGGGGGCCGGCACCAAATGAGGGGATGACCTATCTCTCCTCCATCCCGCGCCGGGTGGTGACGGTCTATATCCCGCTGCTGATCTTCCTGTTCGTGCTGCTGTTCCCGTTCTACTGGATGGCGATCACCACCTTCAAATCGAACGAGGAGCTGTACAATTTCCACGATTTCAGCCCGTTCTGGGTGGTGAACGCCACGCTGGCCAATGTCGAGAAGCTGTTCTTCGACACCAGCTACCCGGTCTGGCTGTGGAACACCATGCTGGTCTCCACCGTGGCGACCTTCCTGTCACTGTTCTGCGCGGTGTGCGCCGCCTATGCCATCGAGCGGCTGCGCTTCTCCGGCGCGCGTGTCGTCGGGCTGGCGATCTTCCTCGCCTATCTGGTGCCGCCCTCGATCCTGTTCATCCCGCTGGCCACGATGGTGTTCTCCTACGGGCTGTTCGACACCAACTGGGCGCTGATCCTGACATACCCGACCTTCCTGATTCCGTTCTGCACCTGGCTGCTGATGGGCTATTTCCGCTCCATCCCCTACGAGCTGGAGGAATGCGCGCTGATCGACGGCGCCTCACGCCTGCAGATCCTGGTCCGGATCATCCTGCCGCTGTCCGTCCCGGGGCTGATCTCGGCCGGCATCTTCGCCTTCACCCTGTCCTGGAACGAGTTCATCTACGCCCTGACCTTCATCTCCTCCTCGGAGAACAAGACGGTGCCGGTCGGCGTGGTGACGGAACTGGTGGAAGGCGATGTCTATCACTGGGGCTCGCTGATGGCGGGCGCCTTGCTCGGATCGCTTCCTGTCGCCATTCTGTATTCCTTCTTCGTGGAGCATTACGTCTCCTCGATGACAGGTGCCGTTAAGGAATAAGAACAGCGACAGCGGAGGAAGCTTTCCCATGAACCAGATCGATCTGAAGGGCCGCCGGGCCGTGGTCACCGGCGGCGCGCAGGGCATCGGCCTTGCGATCACGAAGCGCCTGCTGCTCTCAGGCGCCTCGGTGGCGGTCTGGGATGCCGATGCGGGCGTCACCAGGAAGGCGCTGGAAGAACTGTCGGGCCAGACCATCGGCGTACCGGTGGACGTGACCGACTATGACGCGGTGGCGACAGCGGAGAAGAAGACCGTCGAAGCGCTGGGCGGCATCGACATCCTGGTCTGCAATGCCGGGATCGCCGGCATGAACACCACTGTCACCGAATACCCGGTCGAGGAGTGGAAACGGGTCATCGATATCGACCTGAACGGCGTGTTCCATTGCTGCAAGGCCGTGGTGCCCGGCATGGTCGCCCGCGGCTATGGCCGCATCGTGAATACTGCCTCCATCGCCGGCAAGGAGGGCAACCCCAATGCCGGCGCCTATTCGGCGGCGAAGGCCGGCGTCATCGCGCTGACCAAATCGCTGGGCAAGGAACTGGCCAGCCACGACATCGCCGTGAACTGCATCACGCCCGCTGCCGCGAAGACGCGCATCTTCGACCAGATGACCCAGACCCATATCGACTACATGCTGCAGAAGATCCCGCGCGGCCGCTTCGTGCAGGTGGAGGAGATCGCCTCCATGGTCGCCTGGCTGGCCTCGGCCGAAAATTCCTTCACCACCGGCGCGGTCTTCGACCTGTCCGGCGGGCGGGCGACTTATTGAGAAGGGGGAAAAAATGCCAAGTGATGCGTATCTAATTGTAAAGAATGAATCTGAAAAATTCCTCAAAGAAAATAAAGCAATAGATAAATCAAGTTCGAAAAAATACTTCGAAATTCTTTACCATATTCAAAAATTAATAAGTGAAAATAAAATTAAAATCAATATATCTAATTCGACAATTGCCCAATACATCAGTCACGCCGCAAATAATGATCCAGATTCATATGTAACTAGCAACAAAAGAAGGGGAGGTTACTGGTATCAAAAACCAGAGGCAACACATGATAAAATTGATGAAGAAGAAAAAATAAAAACTACAAGAGGTCAATTTACTTTTAAAGAAATAGATTTATATGAACTCATTGAGATATGGCTTCAAACAAAAGGATATATATCCAAGGATAAATCAAAGATGAAATCCGGTGGAAAGTGGGGAAATCCTGATATAATCGGGATAGAAAGGATTGAAGTTTTTGGTTCAGTACAAATTGAACTCGTATCATGTGAAGTTAAAATTAGAGAAAATAACTGGAAACAAGATATTTTTCAGGCTATATCCCACAAAAGATTCTGTAACCGATCATGGTTTTGTTATCGCATAAAAGAAGAAGATGAACCAATTCCTGAAGAAATAGAATCATATTCTGAAAAATATAGAGTTGGCGTATGTCAAATATTTATAAAAGATAATAATGTAGAGAAACTAAAGAAAAATCCTGAAAAATATCTAGAAAGAGTAATTGAAAAAATACCAGCACCTTACGATCACGTTCGCCTAAAAGAGCAATATAATTTTATTGAACGAATAGGTGTAACAACCACAATTTCATTTGAATGATCTGGGGCTAAATCAATATTATTTTGTAATAAAAAGGTAAGAACGTCTAAAATTTAGCCGATTCCGCAAACAATAATGAGCGCCCCGCAGCCATGCGTCTGCCTTGACCCTTGGCTTCGCCTGTCAGGGCTACTAACATCCGCCCGCAAGAGCGACATATCGGACCGGACATACCCGGTCCGACCGATCCGAAGCACAGGAGAGACGCCATGTATCCCGAGGTTTCCCTTTATATCGACGGCAAATGGTGCAAGGGCGCCACGGGCCGCAGCGAACCCGTCCTGAACCCGGCAACTGAGGAGCAGATCGGCACCGTGCCGCATGCCGACAAGGCCGACCTGGACCGCGCGCTGGCCGCCGCCGAGAAGGGCTTCGAGCAGTGGAAGAAAGTGTCGGCCTATGATCGCTACAAGATCATGCGAAAGGCCGCCGATATCCTGCGCAGCCGCGCCGACGAGATCGCCAAGGTGATGACCCTGGAGCAGGGCAAGCCGGTCGCGCAGGCGAAGATGGAGACCCTGGCCGGCGGCGATATCATCGACTGGTTCGCCGAGGAGGCGCGCCGCGCCTATGGCCGCGTCATCCCGGCCCGCGCCGATGGCATCTACCAGCTGGTGATCAAGGAGCCGGTCGGCCCCGTCGCCGCCTTCACGCCCTGGAACTTCCCGATCAACCAGGCGGTGCGCAAGATTTCCGGCGCCATCGCGGCGGGTTGCTCGATCATCATCAAGGGCCCGGAAGAGACCCCGGCCTCCTGCATGGAGCTGATCCGCGCCTATATCGATGCTGGCGTGCCGGCGGGCGTCATCAACCTGGTCTATGGCGTGCCGTCCGAGGTGTCGGAATATCTGATCCCGCACCCGATCATCAAGAAGGTGACCTTCACCGGCTCCACCGCCGTCGGCAAGCAGCTGGCCGGCCTGGCGGGCCTGCACATGAAGCGCGTCACCATGGAGCTGGGCGGCCATGCGCCGGCCATCGTGTTCGAGGATGCCGACCTCGACACCGCGGTGAAGATCCTGGGCGTGAACAAGTTCCGCAATGGCGGGCAGGTCTGCGTCTCCCCCACCCGCTTCCTGGTGCATGAATCGCTGTACGGCAAATTCGTCGATGCCTTCACCACCATCGCCAAGAACACCAAGGTCGGCAACGGCCTGGAGGATGGCGTGGAGATGGGCCCGCTGGCCAATGGCCGCCGCGTGACCGCCATGGAAGGCTTCGTCGCCGACGCCGTCTCCAAGGGTGCCACGGTGAAGACCGGCGGCAAGCGCATCGGCAACAAGGGCTATTTCTTCGAGCCGACAGTGCTGACCGACGTGCCGGACGATGCCCGCATCCTGCATGAGGAGCCGTTCGGCCCGGTCGCCCCGATCATGCCGTTCAGCAGCTTCGACGAGGTGGTGAAGGAAGCCAACCGCCTGCCCTACGGCCTGGCGGCCTATGCCTACACCAACTCCGCCAAGACCGCGAACGCCATCGGCGCGGCGGTCGAGAGCGGCATGGTGTCGATCAACCATCATGGCCTGGCCCTGCCGGAAGTGCCGTTCGGCGGCATCAAGGACAGCGGCTATGGCAGCGAGGGCGGCTCGGAAGCCATCGAGGCGTACCTGAACACCAAGTTCGTCACGCAAGCTGGCCTGTAAGCCAGTCCTGCCGTAACGGCAAGAAAGAAGGCCGTCACCCTCGCGGGTGGCGGCCTTTTTCGTTCCGCTGCGGATCAGGGCTAGATGATCGCGTGGCGCACCCTGGCGGAGACATATTCGCTCAACACCACCGTGCCGAGGATGACGATGAAGATCAGCGTCACCTGTGGCCAGGCCAGCACGTTCAGCGAGGATTGCAGCTGCAATCCGATGCCGCCGGCGCCGACCAGCCCCAGCACCGTCGATTCGCGGATGTTGATGTCCCAGCGGAACACCGAGATGCCGGCGAAGGCGGGCATGATCTGCGGCACCACGCCATAGGTCAGCACCTGCGCGCGGGATGCCCCGGTGGCGCGGATCGCCTCCACCTGCTTCTCGTCGATCTCCTCGATGGCTTCATAGAGCAGCTTGCCGACGAAGCCGATGGAGCGTAGCGCGATGGCGATGATGCCGGCCAGGATGCCCGGCCCGATGATGGAAACCAGCAGCAGTGCCCAGATCAGCGAGTTGATCGACCGCGACGACACGATGATCAGCAGCGCCAGCGGCCGCAGGAAGGTGGCGCTGGGCGTGGTGTTGCGCGCCGCCATGAAAGCTACCGGCACGGCCATGACGATGCCCGCAAGCGTGCCCAGCGTGGCGATGTTCAGCGTGTCCCACAGCGGCCACCAGAGCTGATCCATATAGCTCCAGCGTGGCGGCACCATGCGGCCAAACAGGTCACCGGCCTGGCGCGGCGCATCCCAGAAGAAGGCCCAGATGGTGGTCTGGGTCATCAGTTCCCAGCAATAGACGAACAGCGCCACACCGGCCAGCCAGCCGGCCCAGATGGCCAGCTGTTGCGGCGTCGTGCGCAGCGCCCATTCCGGCTTGCCGTTCCGTTCCGTCACCGGCATGTCACTGAATCCACTTGCGGATATAGCTGGAGGAATATTCGGCGGCCATGACAATCGCGATGATGAGGATCAGCACGGCGGCAGCCGAATCGAATTCGTAGCGATCAATGGCCGTGTTCAGCGTCGCACCGATACCGCCGGCGCCGACGATGCCGATCACTGCCGATTCCCGGAAATTGATGTCCAGCCGATACAGGCACAGGCCGATCAGCCGCGGCATGACCTGCGGCTGGATGCCGTAATTCAGCCACTGGAACCAGCTGCCGCCGGTGGCGCGGATGGCCTCGGCCGGGGCCGGGTCGATATCCTCGATATCCTCGGCCAGCAGCTTCGACAGGAAGCCGATGGTGGCGAAGGACAGGGTGATGAAGCCGGCCAGCGGCCCGAAGCCAACCAGCGCCACCAGCACGATGGCGATGATGACTTCCTGGAAGCTGCGCGACACGGCGATGATCGACCGGCAGGCGTAATAGATCCAGCGCGGGGCGACATTGCGCGCCGCGCCGATGCCGATGGGTACGGACAGCAGGATGCCGGCCGCCGTGGAGGTGACGGTCATCGTCAGGCTTTCCACCATGCCATCGACGATGTCACCCCAGCGGCTGGTGAAATCGGGGGCCAGGAAGCCCTTGATGAAGGCCCAGCCGCGGTCCAGCCCTTCATAGATGCGCAGCCAGTTCACCTCGACACTGCCGACGGCCAGTACGAGATAGGCCAGCGACCCGATAATCAGGCTCCAGCGCAACAGCGGATTGGCGATCAGCGGCGGCCGGCGCCAGACCCGGCCGGCAGCGGCGGCGCCAGAGGGGGAGGCGAGGCTCATACCGCCCCCGCCAGGCGTTCTTCATCGAGGCGCTGCTCGCTGTCCTCATCCTCGGAGTCGCGCTGGTTGGCGAGTGTCCAGTCCTCCTCGCCATAGATTTCCGTCAGCACGGCATCGGTCAGCCCTTCCGGCGGCCCGTCATACACGATTTCGCCGGCGCGCAGCCCCACGATGCGCTGGGCGAACATCTGCGCCAGCGGCACGTCGTGGATGTTGATGATGGCGGCGAGGTCGCGCTCGGCGCAGATTTCGCAGATCAGCCGCATGATCTGGCGCGATGTCTTGGGGTCCAGGCTGGCGGTGGGTTCGTCCACCAGCAAGATGTCGGGGTTCTGAAGCAGCGCCCGGGCGATGCCGACGCGCTGGCGTTGGCCGCCGGACAGGGCGTCGGCGCGCTTGTCCACATGGTCGAGCAGCCCTACCCGCTCCAGCGTCTGGAAGGCCTGATCCACTGCTTCCTGTGGGAAGCGTCGGAAATAGCTGCGCCAGAATCCGACATAGCCCAACTGACCGGAGAGCACATTCTCCATCACCGTCAGCCGCTCCACGAGCGCATATTCCTGGAAGATCATCCCCATGCGCCGGCGCAGGCGCCGCAAGGCCCCGCTGCCCTTGCCGGTAATTTCCTCGCCGGCCAGGAAGACGTGCCCGTCGGTCGGCTCGACCAGCCGGTTTACGCAGCGGATCAGCGTCGATTTACCGGCGCCGGACGGGCCGATCAGCGCCATCACCTGCCCGGCGGGCACCTCGATGGAGACGCCTTTCAGCGCATGATCGCCGGTCTTGTAGCGCTTGCTCAGGCCCTGGATTTTCAGCATGAGACGTCCCTTATGCCCGCAAAAATCGGAAAGGGAGGCGGCGCCAGGCCGCCTCCCTTATGTCAGCGATCGGATATGCTTACTTGCAGGCGTAGCTCACGCCCATCGCCTGATCGATCTTGCGGACCACTTCCCAATGACCCTTGTAGGTGATCGGGATGAACTTGGCCTCGCCGGACTTCTCGAACTCCTTCTTCAGGTCCGAGCCTTCCCATTCGAAGGTGGCGAAGGCCTGCTTCACCTTTTCCGCCAGTTCCGGCTTCAGATTGTAGACATGGCCATAACCGGTGGTCGGGAAGGTCTGCGACTTGTAGATCGTCTTCACCTGATCGGCCTTGATGACGCCGCGCTCGATCATGCGCTTCATCACCGAGTTGGCGATGGCGGCAGCGTCGTAATCCTTGTTGGCGACGCCCAGGATCGAATTGTCATGCTTGCCGGAGAAGGCGGTCTTGAACTCCTTGCCGGCCTCCATCTTGAACTCGGCGCGTTGCTGGGCGGACGGTGCCTTGAAGCCGGAGTTCGAGGTCTCGGAGGTAAAGGCCATGGTGCGGCCCTTGATATCCTCGACCTTTTCGATGCCGCTG
>NZ_JAKUSO010000003.1:0-193737 GCF_022449305.1 Oceanibaculum sp.
GCCTTGGTCTTCAGATAGGCCTCGTTGTGGCTGTTTGACGGGAAGGCATGGGCAACGCGCTCCGTCACCTCGATGCCATGCCGCGACAGGCCCTCGACCTTCTCGGGATTGTTGGTCATCAGCCGCACCCGGGTTGCCCCCAGCTGATGCAGCATCTCCGCCGCCGGCGCGAAGGCGCGCTCATCAGCATCGAAGCCCAGATGCTCGTTCGCATCGACCGTATCCAGCCCGAGATCCTGCAGCTGATAGGCGCGCAGCTTGTTCACCAGGCCGATATCGCGGCCTTCCTGCGCCAGATAGAGCAGGATGCCCGCACCCTGTTCCGCGATCGCACGAATGGCGCCACGCAACTGATCGCCGCAATCGCAGCGCAGGCTGCCCAGCAGATCGCCAGTGAAGCATTGCGAATGCAGCCGGATCAGCACAGGCCGGCCGGCGGCAATCTCCGCCTCCGGTTGGCCGATCAGGATGGCGATATGCTCGACACCGCCATCCGGCGGCCGGAAGGCAACCAGCCGCGCATCCTCAATATCGGCCAGCGGCACCCGTGCCTCCGCGGCCAGTGTCAGCCGCGCGGCGGCAATCGCCGGATAGGCGGCGATTTCCTCTGCCTCGATCAGCACCAGGTCCGCGTCCCTTGCGACAGCGGCAACGCCTTCCGAATCGGTATGGGCCAGCCGCGCCAGCAGGGCGGCGGGGATAAGGCGCGCCTGTTTCACAAGCGCCAGCGCCGAGGCGGCGAGCCCATCCTCCGGTTCCGGCAGGATTGCCACCGCTTTCGACAGGGCTGGCGCCGCGCCGGCGGTCGGGTCGGCGAGCCGGCGCACGAAATCAGGGTCCGCCTTGGCCGGCAGCGCCAGCGATTCGACACTGCCGACAGGTTGGCCCGTTTTCAGGGCCGCCGCGCGGCGGGCGGTCAGCACCAGCGTGGGCCGGGACCCGGCGGCGCGGGTCAGGCCCGGCAGGCTGGCCGGCGTCACCATTTCGGCGGCCATCAGGATGCCGGCGCTTTCCCGCTCCCGGTTGCGGACCAGAACCTGGCCGCCGCGCCGCAGTTCCGCGATGGCGCGCTCGACACGTTTGACCGTGGCGGCGCGCAGGGCTGCCGGCGAGGCGGAATCGCTTTTGGCGGGCGGGGCGGCGGAAGACATGGACAGGCGCCTTGCGGATCGGGACATTGCAACTCTAGATACTCTGGCCAATCTAGGCACTGTGCCGGCCCATGAAAAGGCCGGCGGCCATATTGCCCGATAGGGGGCAGGGAGAGGGGGCTCTTGCGGTACCGCGATTACGATCAGGCCGGGCTGGACGCCCAGTACAACAACCGGGCGCTGGTGCCGGACCATCCGGCCTTCATCGAGGCCTGGGAAAAGCGCAGTATCGAGGCGCGTCGGCATCTCTCCGTCGATCTCGACCTCGCCTATGGTGACGATCCGCGGCAGCGGCTCGACTTCTTTCCGGCTCCGCAACGGGATGCACCGGTGCTTGCCTTTATCCATGGCGGCTACTGGCAGGCGCTGGACAAGGCGCATTTCAGCCATATCGCCCCGCTCTTCATTGCCGCAGGCATTGCGGTCGCGGTGCTGGGCTATCGGCTGGCGCCGGCGCAGCGGATGACAAGCATCGCGGCGGACGTCCGGGCGGGACTCGCCTGGCTGTATCGTGAATTGCCGGCGCTGGGCGGCGACCGGTCGCGGATTCATCTGGCCGGCCATTCGGCGGGCGGGCATCTGGTATCGTTGGCGGCAACGACCGACTGGCCCAGCATTGCCCCGGAGCTGCCGCCGGGTCTGGTGCGCGGCGTCTGTTCGATCAGCGGGCTATACGATCTGGAGCCGATCCGCCTTAGCTATCTGAACGCGGCGCTGGCGCTGGACGAACCGGAAGCTGCGGCACTCAGCCCAATGGCGACTCTCCCGGCCAAACCCAGCGGGCCGCAGCTTCTGGCCGTAGGCGGGCTGGAAAGCGCGGAATATCACCGCCAGCAGGCGGATTATGCTGCCCGGCTGCGCGCGGCGAGGCATCCGGTGCAGGCAATCGTTCTGGAAGGCCGCCATCATTTCAGCGCGGTCGATGCGCTGGCCGAACCGGATTCGTCCCTGTTCGAAGGGGTATTGCGGCAGATCCTGGCGCCGCGATTCTGACAATTTTCTGTGATCAACCGGCTTCGGCTTACCCGGTTCCGATGTTCTGCGATATGGTTACGTCACTGATGCAAAGCCGTGGAGAGGCGATGAGCAACGGCAAGAAGATTCTCCTGGTCGAGGACGAGGAATTGCTGCGCCAGTCCCTGGCCGAGCAACTCCAGCTCCACGAGGAGTTCACCACGGTGGAGGCGGCCGACGGGGCCGAGGCGCTGATCAAGGCGAAGGCCGAGCAGTTCGACCTCGTCCTGCTCGATGTCGGCCTGCCGGACATGGATGGGCGGGAAGTCTGCCGGCTGTTGCGGCGCGGCGGGCTGAAATCGCCGATCATCATGCTGACCGGCGCGGTATCGGATGCCGATACCATCCTCGGCCTCGATTCCGGCGCCAATGACTATGTGACCAAGCCGTTCCGGCTGAATGTGCTGCTGGCCCGAATCCGTGCGCAGCTGCGCCAGCACGAGCAGAGCGACGATGCGCTGTTCACCATCGGACCCTACAGCTTCACGCCCAGCCTGAAGCTGCTGGTCGATGGCGCGAAGAACCGCAAGATCCGCCTGACCGAGAAGGAAACGGCGATCCTGAAATATCTCTACCGCACCGGCAACCGCACGGTCAGCCGCGATGTGTTGCTGAACGAGGTCTGGGGTTATAACGCTGGCGTAACGACCCACACGCTGGAAACCCATGTCTATCGGCTGCGGCAGAAAATCGAGACCGATCCGGCCAATGCCGCGATCCTGGTGACGGAGCCGGGCGGCTATCGCCTGGTGCCCTGACCCTTGGCCGGGGCGGTGGCGGGCGCCGGCCTGACCGTCCGATTCTGGGGGGTGCGCGGCAGCATCGCCTGTGCCGATCCGGCAATGATGCGCTATGGCGGCAATACATCCTGCGTGGAGGTCCGCTGTGGCGGCCGGCTCATCATCCTTGATGCCGGTACCGGGCTGAAGCCGCTGGGCGAGGCGCTGACCGCCACGGGTGCGGCCTCCGGCAGGCCGGTCGAGGCCGATCTGCTGCTGAGCCATACCCATCACGACCATGTCACCGGCCTGCCCTTCTTCCGTCCGGCCTTCGATCCCGGCAACCGCCTCCGGCTGTGGGCCGGCCATCTCTATCCGACGCGGCGGCTGCGCGAGGTGCTGGCCGGGCTGATGGCGCCGCCTTTGTTCCCGGTGCCGCTGGATATCTTCCGCGCCATCATCGCCTATGAGGACTTTCGCGCCGGCGAGGAGGTGCCGCTGGGCGATGGGATTTCGGTGCGGACCACGCCGCTGAACCATCCGAACGGGGCTACCGGCTACCGTATCGCCTATGGCGGCCGGTCCGTCTGCTACATCACCGACACCGAGCATCGGGAAGGCCAGCGAGATCCCGCCATTCTGGGACTGGCGGCGGGTGCCGCTCTGATGATCTATGACAGCACCTATCCCGACGCGGAATATCCCCGTTATCGCGGCTGGGGCCATTCCACCTGGGAGGAAGGGGTGCGTCTGGCGGAGGCCGCGGGGGTCGGGCGGCTGGCGATCTTTCACCACGACCCGAATCACAATGATTATTTCATGGACGGCATCGCGGTGGCGGCGGAACAAGCGCGGCCGGGCACCATCGTGGCACGGGAAGGGCTGGAACTGGCGTTTTGACGCCGGCTTCACGATCTCCTGAATGCATGTGAGGGGCCGGCTGTGCCATGCTGCGCGTACCGCCATCTGGAGAGGTGAAGGGGCATGCGCGACCAGAAGGCTGACCTTATCACCCCGTTGCGCTGCTGGCTGACAGGGCTGCCGCGGCACCTGCCGGCCCTTCCGGCATCTGGGTCCAAGAGGCTTTTGCTGCCGGCGCGGCTGCGCGAGGCCATCGCGCGGCAGCAGGAAAACAGCGAGATCCTGATCGGCTGGATCCAGCTGGGCGTGGTGACCACCTTTGCCGTGCTCTATACGCTGGCGCCCAAGACCTTCCACCCGGACGTGATGTTCGAGCCGGTGCCGCTGGTACTGGCCGCCTATGCGGTCTTCACCCTGCTGCGGCTGGTGCTGGCGTACCGCAGGGCACTACCGGAATGGCTGCTCTACGTCTCCATCGTCGCCGACATGGCACTGCTGATGGTGGCAATCTGGAGCTTTCACCTGCAGTACCAGCAGCCGCCTTCCTTCTATCTGAAGGCGCCGACCCTGCTCTATGTGTTCATCTTCATCGCCCTTCGGGCGCTGCGCTTCGAGGCGCGCTTCGTGCTGCTGGCAGGCGCGACGGCGGCGCTGGGCTGGCTCGGCCTGGTCGGCTACGCCACCCTGTCCCGGCCGGACGACACCATGATCACCCGGAACTATGTCGAATATCTGACCTCCAACAGCGTGCTGCTGGGCGCGGAGTTCGACAAGATCATCTCCATCATTATGGTCACGGTGATTCTGGGGCTTGCCATCCTGCGGGCGCGGGGATTGCTGGTCCGTGCCGTGGTGGAGGGGCAGGCGGCGCGCGATCTGTCGCGCTTCTTCGCGCCGGAAGTCGCGGCGAAGATCACACGCACCGACCGCCAGATCCGCGCCGGCGAAGGGGAGGTGCGCCAGGCCGCCATCCTGACGCTGGATCTCCGTGGTTTCACCGCTTTGTCGATGGCGCTGCCGGCACCGCAGGTCCTGGCCTTGCTGGCGGAGTATCAGGCGCGGGTCGTGCCGGTAATCCAGGCGCATGGCGGCTCCATCGACAAGTTCCTGGGCGACGGCATCATGGCGACCTTCGGAGCCGCGCTGCCCAATGGCCGCCATGCCGCCGACGCCCTGCGCGCCGTGGCCGCGATTGCCGAGACGGTTGATGCCTGGAATGCCGAGCGTGCGGCGGCGGGTCAGTCGCCGATTCGTGTCGGCGCAGCGGTCAGCGCCGGGCCAGTGCTGTTCGGTGCGGTGGGTGACGAGACGCGGCTGGAATATACGGTGATCGGCGAGGCGGTGAATCTGGCCGCGAAGCTGGAGAAACACACCAAGGCGGAAGGGGTGCGGGCGCTTTCCACCCGGATGGCGCTGGAACTGGCCGAACAGCAGGGCTATCGCGCAGCGCAGCCACACCGACCGTTGGCCGGCTGCACCGTCGAGGGTGTCAGCGGTCCGCTCGATCTCGTTGTGCTGGTGGAATAGCCCGCCAGGGCCGCTCAGAAGCTGGCTGGGGCGCCAGGATTCGAACCTGGGATCACGAGACCAAAACCCGTTGCCTTACCGCTTGGCCACGCCCCAATGCCGCCTGCCCTGACCGGGCGGCGCGCAAGATAGGCGCAAATCCGGCGCCGCGCAACCTGTGGCGAGTCGCGGCGGCTTAACAGAACCGGCATTCTTTGTTATGGGTTGGTAGTGCCGCTTGTCGCGGCGCCCTCCAGTCGGGAGATCGGCTTGGCACAGGCAAAGCCCAAAGCGAAGACCGCCGAGAAGAAAGCCACATCCAGGCGCAACATGCCCTGGAGCATCAAGGGCGTTTCGCCGGAAGCGCGCGAGGCGGCCCGCAAGGCTGTCGAATCCGGCGACATGACGATGGGCGAATGGCTGAGCGAGGCGATCCGGGCCGTGGCGGCCGAGGAACGCGGCGTCGCTTCGGCACCGGAACCAGCTGCCGCACAGACTGAGGTCACCGAGGACAGGCTGGAACCGCTGGCCGAGCGCATCGCCGCCGCCGAGCGCCGCACTGCGCTTATGGTAGCGCCGCTGCACGAATTGCTGGAAACCATCGCGCGGCGGCTGGAGGGGCTGGAAAACCGCCTGCCTTCTGCGCCGGCACCGACCAGCGCTCCGCAGCCTGAGAGTCCCCCCGCCGCTGATATGGCTGACACAGGTAACACCGAGCCCACGCCGCCCGAGGGTCGGCCCTGACCGCCATCGCCGGGCGGGTTGGTATTCCGCTGTTTTTTCGGACATACTAACATACGTACGGTTTCTATTCGGGGGCAGGCATGGCGCAGATATCGCCCTGGAGTGTAAAGGGGGTTTCCCCCGAAGACCGCGAGGCGGCAAAGCGGGCCGCGCGCCAGGCCGGGCTGCCGGTGGGTGCCTGGCTCAGCCAAGCCATCCGCCATGCCGGCCAGGAGCCGCCCAGCAGAACGACTGGTGGGCCTGTGAGCGGAACATCCTCGTCTGACCCTGATCAGGCGGCGGAGATCATCGCATTGCACGGCGACGTCGCGATCCTGACCGCCCGGCTGGATGCGTTGAGTGATACCGTGGCCCGGCTGAAGGGCGATCTGGTGGCGCTGGCCGACGAAAGCAGCGCGCAGGCAGCGGCACAGAACAGCGCACCCGGCACGGAACCAGGAGAGATACCGCTGGATGTCCAGGCCGCGCAGGCGGCGCTGGAGCGGGCGGTTCTGCGCCTGTCCGACCGGCTGCGGGTGCTGGAGGAAGAAACCGAGCAGGTGCGGAGCCGAAAGTCAGCGGGGCTTCTGAGGCGGCTTTTCGGCGGTCGCTGACAGCATCGGTACTACCAGACTTAACAGGCAGCCCCTTCACGGTATAGGATGGTAGGGTCAGGACTACCAAGCGCCGACATGCCGGCCCGGAAAAGGCTATAGGATGCGAAAGGCTGGTTCCAAAGCCACCCCCTGGAGTGTGAAGGGCATTGATGACGCGACGCGGGACGTTGCGCGCGAAGCCGCGCAGGAAGCCGGCCTGACCCTTGGCGCCTGGATCGACCGGGCTATCCTGCGCCATGCCGGCATCACCCCGATTCCTGCCAATGACGCGTCTGACGGCGGTGCCGGCACCGAAGCCGACGCGGACCAACTGGAGACCGAGGTCGCTGCTGCCGAAGGGCGGATCGAAGGGCAGCTCCGCCCGGTCGGGCTGGCGGTAGCGCGTATCGCGCAGCGCATGGTGCAACTGGAGCGCGGCCTGAAATCCCTGCCGCCCGACTGGCCGTCCACCCTTACGGTCGCCCCGCCGGCAAGTGATTCCGTCACCGGCGAAGTTCCTACAGGTGAGGACCATGTTCCCGGCGGCATGGCTGAGGATGAGCCGGAAGACGAAATCGTCTTTCCGGCAACGGCAGACGAAGCGAAACCCGATCCGGCTGAGGAAGATTGGGATGCGCGCTGGAACCAGTTCAAGACGGAGCTGGCCGCCGAAACCACGGACGACGCACCATCGGCTGCAGACCCGACAGAGGAAAAGAAACCCGCGCCGACCCCGGCACCAACAGCTTCAGCACTGCCTCAGAGGCCCGTGCGCCGCCATGTCCAGGGAAAGTTGATCGTCGGTGGCATCGTCCTGGTCATTGGCGTGGGCAGCGGCATCGCCCTGATGAGCCAGAGCGAGCGGCTTGGCGTGAAGCCGGCCTTGCAACGCACGGCGGATGCGGTCATTGGGCTTGGCGAGGATATTCAGGCGGCGTTGCGGGACGGCACGCGCTGGGTTGAGGATCGCGCGTGGCAGCTGCGGGGTGGCCGCGAGGAAACCGACAGCAGCAGCGCGGCGCCGGCATCCCCGGAAGGGCCGACAGCATCCGCGCCGGCTGCGCTCGAAGCCGCTCCACCCGCTACGCCGCAACCTCCGATTCAGGGAATACCGCAGGAAGCAGCTAAGCCAAGCCCTTCATCTGCCGGCAGCCCCTCACCCGCAACGCCCGCTCCGAAGGCCCCCCTGCCCGTACCGCCGAAGGCGGCGCCGGAACCCACAGCGTCTGGCGATACCAGTGCGGCTGCGGGCCCATCAATTGCCGCCCTGCCGGACAGCAGCACCAAACCTGTTGAGACGAAACCAGCCGCCAGCGCGCCGAAGGCTGCTGCGCCGGGCTTCGCCGGCCTTGTGGAGCAGCGCGCGCGGCAGGGCGATCCGGAGGCACAGCACGATCTGGCGGTGCTCTATGCGACCGGCGATGGCCGTCCACAGGACATGCGGGAGGCTGCCTACTGGTTCCGTGAGGCGGCGATTCAGGGCGTGCCTGGGGCGCAGTACAATCTCGGTGTGCTCTACGAAAAGGGCACCGGCGTTCAGCAGGATGATGTCCGCGCCCTGCTCTGGTACCACAGCGCGGCCGAGCGCAATCACCCGCGGGCGCAATATAATCTGGGGCTGTTCTATGCGCAGGGGCGCGGCATACCGGTGAATTATGCCGAAGCCCGCAAATGGTTGCGCCGCGCCGGCGATCAGGGGATGACGCCGGCGCTGTTCGAGCTGGGACAGATGGAAGAACGCGGGCTGGGCGACGCACCGGACCGGAGCAAGGCCCGCGCGCTCTATGCCCAGGCGGCCGCGCTGGGCGATCAGGCGGCGGCGGAACGGCTTGTCGCCATGCCGCTCGACAACAGCCCGCCACCGGCCGCCAGCGCCGGTAGTGCCAGCAAGGGCGAGGCTGTTGCGGCGACGTCATCGCCGCTCTCGCCGGAGGCCGAGCGCGAGACGATCCGCGCGATCCAGCACATCCTGATCCGCCTTGGTTATGAAATCGGCGCCGCCGACGGGCTGCTGGGCGACCGCACGCGCGAGGGCATCCGCGATTATCAGCGGCGTCACGACCTGCCGGTGAATGGCACGCCTTCGGCGCTGCTGCTGCAGCATATGTTGCAGGTCATGAGCAAGGACCCTGCCGCCGGTGCCCCTCCGGCAAGTCCGACAGCCGCAAGGTCGAGCGTTCGCTAAGTCGGCGTCCGCTAGGCCGGGCGCAGCCTTGTCGCGCAGACCCACCAACCGGGTTCCGCCGCCCGCAGGATGCCGGCGCCGGCCTTTGCCGATTCTACGTCGCGCATAAGGGCAAAGCAGGTAGGACCGCTGCCCGACAGCCGTGCTAGCAAACAGCCTGGCAAGGCCTGAAGCCGGTCCAGCACCCTCCCGATCTGCGGCACGAGGGTGCGGGCTGCCTCCGTCAGATCGTTGCGTTGGGCACGCAGCACGTCCAGCAGCGCGGCTGGGTCCTCGGGGAGTATGACCGGTGCCGCCGCGCCAAAATCACCGGTCCGGGCGCGGAAGACATCCGGGGTGGAGAGTGGCACGCCGGGATTGACCAGCAGGACAGGTAGTGCCGGCAGCGCGGGCAGAGGATCGAGCTGTTCGCCGATACCCTTCAGCCGGCAGGGCCGGCCCAGCAGACAGGCCGGTACGTCAGCCCCCAATCTCAACCCCAGATCGGCCAGCCGGTCGGCTGGCATTTCCAGTCCCCACAGGCGGATGAGGGCGCGCAGCGTCGCGGCGGCGTCCGCCGATCCGCCGCCAATGCCGGCGGCGACCGGCAGGTTCTTCTCCAGCGTCAGGGCAACATCCGGCGCCCGGCCAGCTTCCTCGCTCAGCAGCCGGGCGGCGCGCAACACCAGATTATCGGCTTCGCCGCTCAGGGCTCCGGCAAAGGGGCCGGTGACTGAAAGGCGCAGGGAATCGGCGGGCTCCGCGATAATCCGGTCGCCGGTTTCGGTGAACGCGACCAGGCTGTCCAGCAGATGGTAGCCATCCGGGCGGCGACCCGTGACATGCAGGAACAGGTTCAGCTTGGCGGGGGCATCCGCCGAAACGGCGGCGGCGGTCATCCGTCGCGTTTCGCGGGGTCGGAAAGCCCGTCCTTCAGCTTCTTCTCGACCGACTCGATCAGGCTCTTGTCCTCGGGCTTCAGCGTCAGCACGCGCTGCCACTGGAACTGGGCCTCAAGCTTCCGGCCGACCTGCCAGTAGGCATCGCCCAGATGATCATTGATGACGGGATCGTTCGGCTGCAGCTCGATGGCGCGTTCCAGCTGGCGCACCGCATCCTCGAAACGCCCCTTGCGGTAGAGGATCCAGCCCAGGCTGTCGACAATGTAGCCATCCGTCGGCCGCTGCGCGACGGCGCGCTCGATCATCTCATGCGCCTCGTCCAGCCTTATGCCCTGGTCGGTCCAGGAATAGGCCAAGTAGTTCAGTACCAGCGGCTGTTCCGGCTGCAATTCCAGCGCCTTCTGGAAATCCTGTTCGGCCTTGTCCCACTGCTTGGCACGTTCATGGGCGATGCCCCGGACATAGTAGAGCGTCCAGTTCGCCCCTTCCGGGCTATCGATGCGCGCCATCGCCGCATCATAGGCCTCCGCCGCCTCTATATATTTCTCCGCGCCCCGCAGCAGGTCGCCGACCCGGACCAGCGCCTCGTGCCGGTCCTTGTTCTGGTCCGACAGGCTGCGGAAATGCGCGATGGCCTCGTCGCGCCGCTTCATCGCGTTCAGCGATTCGCCGATCGCCATGGCGGCATTCCAGCTATAGGGCGAGTCTTGCGGAACTTTCCAGAAGGCGGCGATGGCCTCGTCCCAGCGGCGCTGGTCCTGCAGCAGATCGCCGATCAGCAGAGCTTTGCTGGGATGGCCGGGGTCGAGATGGAACGCCAGCCGGGCATGGATGAGCGCGGCCTCAGTGGCGCGGTCGTTGCGCAGGCCCGTGGCAATGTCGTACAGCGCCTCGGCGAGGCCGTGCAGCACATCGGACGCCACCGGCTTCGGCGCCTGCCCCTGGTTCAGCCGGTCGATCCAGCGGTCGATGATCCGCCCGTCCGCCTGGTCGCCGCGCGCCGATGCGTACAGCGCCCGCGCCTTGTCCGCCTGGCCCTGGCTCTCATAGATCCAGCCCAGCGCCATGACCAGCCGCAGCGGCGGTGTCTCCAGGCCGTTCATCAGGGTTTCCAGGGTCGCGGCCGCTTCCTGCGGCTGACCGGCCACCATCTGCAGCAGGCCGCGATGGAAGTTGGCCAGCAGCGACAGCCCGTCTTCCTGCCGGATGTCGCCGAGCAGCTTCAGCGCGGCCTCGGTATCGCCCTTGCCCTGCAGCATCCAGGCCAGCAGCAGCGGCCGGGTCAGCTGCATCAGCCCGCGCGGCGGCTGGGCCTGCAACTGTGCGACGGCGCTCTGGAAATCACCCTTGCGGGCCATCTCCAGGGAAAGATAGAGGGCGGCAACCGGATCACCGGGCGCCAGATCGGCCACCCGCCGGGCCAGAGAGTCCAGCGAATCGAGCCGTCCCTCGGCAATCTGCAGCACCAGCACGCGGCGCAGCAGCGTCGGATTGTCGGGATCGGCGGCCAGGGCCTGGATCATATAGTCGGCGGCGGCGGCAAGGTCCGCCTCGCGATAGGCGTGCTGCCCCGCCAGATAGCTGCCATAGGCCGCGGACATGCTGTCGCCGGTCCGCGCGAGGGCCGGGTTCCCCAGAACGGTACCGCCGAGGAGCAGGACGCAGGCCAGACGCGCAAGACGAGCGGGCAGCAGCAGGCGTGTCATGATCTGTTCTCCACCCATCAGCAGGACCATTGGCCGGGCGGGAGTACCGCGCCGGCACGGCGTCCTGGGCAGGCTTCTACATGTTGGGATAATTGGGGCCGCCGCCACCTTCCGGAACGACCCAGTTGATATTCTGCGACGGGTCCTTGATGTCGCAGGTCTTGCAGTGCACGCAGTTCTGCGCGTTGATCTGCAGCCTGGGGTTCGATCCGTCGTCGTCGCGCACGATTTCGTAGACACCGGCCGGGCAGTAGCGCTGCTCCGGCGCGTCGTACAGCGCCAGATTCACCTCGATGGGCACGCTCTTGTCGCGCAGCGTCAGGTGGGCCGGCTGGTTCTCCTCGTGATTGGTGTTCGAGATGAACACCGAGGACAGCTTGTCGAAGGTGATCTTGCCGTCGGGCTTGGGATAGTCGATCGGCGTGCACTCGGACGCTTTCTTCAGCTGCGGATGGTCGGCATGGTTGCGGAAGGTCCACGGCGCCTTGCCACGAAACAGGTAAGTATCGAGCGCCGAATAGGCAAGGCCCGACCACATGCCGTAATGGAAGGCCGGCCTGATGTTGCGCACACCATGCAGCTCGCTCCAGACCCAGCTTGCCTTCAGCGCTTCCGGATAGGCGGTCAGCTCGATTCCGTTGCCCGCGCCTTCCTGGGTGAGAGCCTCGAAGGCGGCTTCGGCAGCCAGCATGCCGGACTTCATCGCGGTGTGCGTGCCCTTGATCTTCGGCACGTTCAGGAAGCCGGCCGTGCAGCCGATCAGCGCGCCGCCCGGGAAGGTCAGTTTCGGGATCGACTGGAAGCCGCCCTCGTTCAGCGCCCGTGCCCCGTAGGAGATGCGCCGCGCGCCCTCGAAGAAGGGCTTCACGGCAGGGTGCAGCTTGAAGCGCTGGAATTCGTCGAACGGGCTGAGATAGGGGTTCTGGTAGTCCAGCCCGATGACGAAGCCGACCGCCATCTGGTTGCCTTCCAGATGGTACAGGAAGGAGCCGCCATAGGTGTTGGTATCCATCGGCCAGCCGATGGAATGCCAGACCAGCCCCGGCTTGTGTTTCTCCGGGTCGATCTCCCACAGTTCCTTGATGCCGATGCCGAAGGTCTGCGGATCGCAGTCCTTGCGCAGCTCGAACTTCTGGAACAGGCCCTTGCTGAGCGAACCGCGGCAGCCCTCGGCGAACAGGGTGATCTTCGCATGCAGCTCGACGCCTGGCGTGTAGTTCGCGGTCTGCTCGCCATCCTTGCCGATGCCCATGTCGCCTGTGGCAACCCCGCGCACCGCGCCATTCTCGTCATACAGCACCTCGGCCGCGGCGAAGCCGGGATAGATCTCCACCCCCAGCGCCTCGGCCTGCTCGCCCAGCCAGCGGCAGACATTGCCCAGGCTGACGATGTAATTGCCATGATTGTTCATCTGCGGCGGGGTCGGCAGCTTGAAGGCCTTGGATTCCGTCAGGAACATGAAGCGATCGTCAGCTGCTGGCGTGTTCAGCGGCGCGCCCTTCTCCTTCCAGTCGGGAATCAGCTCGTTGAGCGCGCGCGGCTCCAGCACTGCACCGGACAGGATGTGCGCCCCGACCTCGGACCCCTTCTCGACGATGCAGACGCTGACATCCTTGCCGGTTTCGGCGCAGATCTGCTTCAGCCGTATCGCCGCGCTCAGGCCCGACGGGCCGGCGCCGACGATGACGACGTCATATTCCATGCTTTCGCGTTCCATTTACCCTGTCCTGCTGCGCTAGATCATGTCGTGGCGGACCGGAAATGCGGCTGGCGGTCGAACTTTCGCCCTCACGGCCCGCCGCTTCCTATATAGTTCGTCAAATCTGAGACCGCCTATCCCTTAGCGCAACGCGATGGCGATTGCCATGCCTGAACCGCAATTCTCCAACCCGATCCGGCTGTTGCAATGGTACGCCGAGGCCGGAATCGACGAGGCAATCGAGGATCAGCCGATTGACCGCTATGCGGTTGCGGCGCGTCAGCAGTCTGCCGCTGCCATGCCCGCACCGATGGCTGCGCGGACGCCGCCGATACCGCCCTCCCCCTCGCGACCGATTGCCGCGCCGGCTGCAGCGTCAGGTGCCGCTTTTACGGGTGCCGACGATGCGCGGCGCCAGGCCGCCGCTGCCGGGTCGCTGGAGGCGCTGCGTGATGCCCTTGCCGCGTTCGAGGGGTGTGCCCTGAAGCAGACGGCAATGAATCTGGTCTTTGCCGATGGCAATCCGTCAGCACCTGTCATGTTCATCGGCGAGGCGCCGGGCCGCGACGAGGACCGCAAGGGCCTGCCTTTCGTCGGCCGCTCCGGCCAGCTGCTGGACCGCATGCTGGCGGCCATCGGGCTGGACCGACATGCGGAAAGCGCCGACAAAGCCGCCTATATCGCCAATATCCTGCCTTGGCGACCGCCCGGCGACCGTACGCCGACCGCCGCTGAGATCGCCGCCTGCCTGCCCTTCATCGAGCGCCACATCGCCTTGGTGAAGCCGCGCTATGTCGTCCTGCTGGGCGGCACGGCGGCAAAATCCCTGCTGAATCGCAGTGAGGGCATAATGCGTCTGCGCGGGCGCTGGTATGAGCATCCCGTCGAGGGGCTGGATCAGCCGGTGTCGTGCCTCGCCACCTATCATCCGGCCTTCCTTCTGCGCAGCCCGAAGGAGAAGCGAAGCGCCTGGCGCGATTTTCTTGAGCTAAAGTCGAAATTAGGAACTTCTGTATAACTTATTGAGTTCACACCCGAAGCCAAATTTCCAGAAAGTCGACGTTGAATAACTGCAACACGCTGACACGATTCAACGTCTTGCCAGAGCGCTCCTCTTCTGTTTTACCTAACGCTATGAATGCGCGTGATACTAGAAAAATCATAGCGATTTCAAAGGCATCAATGCTCGCGGCAGTTTTTGCGGTCGGGTTGTCGATGCCGGCGAAGGCCCTGGATGGGCTGCCGATCGAAACCGCGCTGCTGTCGCCGGGCACTCTCGAGAAAGCTCTCGAGGGTCAGGCCTCCGGTCTGCCTGCCGTGCTGCGCCCTTCGGACGCCCAGCTCTACAAGCGTATCTTCTCGCTGCAGACGCTCGGGCGGTGGGAAGCCGCCGACCGGGAAATCGCCAAGCTGGGTGACCGCTCACTGATGGGGCATGTGCTCTATCAGCGCTATATGCATCCGACGGCCTACCGCTCTTCCTATGAGGAGCTGCGAAGCTGGCTGGAGAAGTATGCCGACCATCCGGAAGCCAGCCGGGTCCATAGCCTGGCCCGGAAGCGCAAGCCGGCCGGTGCCAAGGCGCCGCCGGGCCCGGTGCAGGGCTATCTGTACGGTAATGGCACCGAAGGCTCCGGCATGCCGGAGCGGATCAGCATCCGCAACCGGGCTGGCAAGCTGGTGCGGGATGCCGGCGCTGACCAGGTTCTGCGTCAGATCACGGCGCTGTCGCGCGACGGGTCGCCGAGCGCGGCGCTGAAACTTCTCGAAGGGCGGCTGAAGGGCCAGATCGACACCCTGCCGCTCGCCCTTGCCCGGGGCGAGATCGCCGCCGGCTACTATCTCGCCAATCGGGACGACTTGGCGCTGGAACAGGCCGCTCTGGCGGTGCGCCAGTCCGGCGACAGCGACAAGATGGCGGCCTGGGTCGCCGGCCTCGCTGCCTGGCGGCTTGGCAAGTTCGATACCGCCGGCCGCTATTTCGAGCTGGTGGCGCTGGATGATGATGTGTCCGGCTGGACTGCCGCTGCCGGCGCCTATTGGGCGTCGCGCGTGCACCTGAAGTTGCGCCGCCCGGCTGAGGCCACGCGCTGGCTGGCCCGCGCGGCAACCTTCCCGGCGAGCTTCTATGGCCTGCTGGCGCGCCGCGCGCTTGGCGTCGAGACGCCGGCGAACTGGAGCGAGCCGGCATTGGGCGAAGCCGATTTCCGCTATCTCATGGAACAGCCGGGTGGCAAGCGCAGCCTGGCGCTGATCCAGCTGGAGATGGTCGAGCTGGCGGAGATGGAGCTGCGCAAGCTCTACCCGCGGATCGAGCCGGAGCGTGCCACGGCCGTGCTTGCCGTCGCCAACCGCGCCAATATGGCCGGTCTGGCGCTGCGACTGGCCAGCCGGCTGCAGGTCGCGACCGGCGAGCGCTACAAGGTGGGCCTGTTCCCGATGCCGCAATGGGAGCCGCCGGGCGGCTTCATTGTCGACAAGGCGCTGCTGTTCAGCATTATCCGTCAGGAATCCGCCTTTGACGTCCGCGCCCAGAGCGGCAGCGGCGCACGCGGCCTGATGCAGCTGATGCCCAGCACTGCGCGTCTGATGGCGACCGACGAGGAATATGCCGGTAACCGGTCCGAGTTGTTCGATCCCGACCTGAATCTGACGCTGGGCCAGCGCTATCTGCAGCATCTGATCGGCCTGGAGCAGCTGGACGGAAACCTGTTCTGGGTGGTTGCCTCCTACAATGCAGGGCCGGGCAATCTCGGGCGCTGGCTGAAGCAGGTCGATTACCGCGATGATCCGCTGCTGTTCATCGAATCGATTCCGTCGCGAGAGACCCGGAATTTCGTGGAGCGGGTGGTGGCGAATTTCTGGACCTACCGGATGCGCATGGGCCAGCCCTCGCCATCGCTGGATCAGGTTGCGGCCGGCCAGTGGCCGAAATATGAATCGCTGGACGAGCAGGCCCGCGCTGCGGTTGCGCAGACCATTTCGGTGGGGCCCTAGTACCGGATCATGGTTGCCGATCATGGCGATTGACGAGCGTATTTCCTTCGTTGCGATCAACATCGCCGTTTTGACGGTGTCCGATACGCGTGGACTGGCGGAGGATCGCTCCGGCGACACGCTGGTTCAGCGCATCGAGGCTGCGGGCCACAAGGTGGCTGCCCGCGATATCGTGAAGGACGAGATTGCGGATATCGTCGCCCAGCTAAAGCGCTGGATTGACGATCCGGCAGTGGATTGCGTGATTTCCACCGGCGGGACCGGTGTGACCGGGCGCGATGTGACGCCGGAGGCCTTCGCCCAGGTCTTCGAAAAAGAAATACCCGGCTTCGGCGAGCTGTTCCGCTGGCAGAGCTACCAGAAGATCGGCAGCTCCACCATCCAGTCGCGCGCCGTCGCCGGAGTGGCCAAGGGGACCTACCTGTTTGCCCTGCCTGGCTCTACCGGGGCGGTGAAGGATGCCTGGGACGGAATCCTGCAGCAGCAGCTCGATATCCGCCATCAGCCCTGCAATTTCGTCGAGCTGATGCCGCGCCTGCGCGAGCATGAAGGCTGGGGCCGCAAATCCTGAGCTAGCGGGCCTTTCTCTGGCGTTCCCGCCAGCGCGCAATGTCGGCGCCGGTGTCGATATCCTCCAGCTCTGCGGCAAGCCCGACGGAAAGCCCGCCCATGGCGCTAATTGTATCGGCCAGCGCGTGCGGGCCGGACCAGCGGACCCTTGTGAGATCAAGGCGCTGGGGTTGCGCGTCCCGCCTCAGGCCGATCAGCCAGTAGCCGCCATCGCCCGCCGGGCCCAGCACCGCATCATGCCGTTGCAGCAGGCGGAAGCCATCGGCGATATGGCGGCAGGATATCTCCGGAATGTCGCTGCCGATCAGCAATGTCGGGTCCATCGGCATCCTGTCGAAGGCCCGCAGCATGCGTGTCCCCAGATCGCCCTGCCCTTGCGGTAATACCCGCCAACCAAGCGGCCAGCGGTGGCGGCGCACGGCGGCATCCGGCGTGACGGCCAGCCAGCAGCGCCAGCGCGGGTCCCGGCCCAGTCGGCGCAGCAGGCCGGACAGCTGGGCGCGGTAGAAGCGCCAGGCTGCGACGCGGCCGATATCGCGGGCCAGCCGGCTCTTCACCCGGCCGATTCGAGGTTGTTTGGCGAAGACAATCAGATTTCGCCGCGCCCTCACCGGTAGAACCTCGCAATCCGTTCGGGCGAGACACCGAGAAAGTAGGCGCCGAGGCAAATCCAGTTGCGGACTACCCGTCGCATCGTGCCGTTATAGCGGTAGCGCTCTGCCGAGGTGAGGGCAGTTACATCGGGCAGCTGTTGCAGATTGCGGCGGCCGATTCGGCGGACAAGCGCCACATCCTCCATCAGCGGCAGCGCCGGGTACTCCCCGATTGTGCGATAGTAGTCCCGGTGGATCAGCAGCGCCTGGTCGCCATAGGGCAGGCCGAACAGCCGGCTGCGCAGATTGGCCGCTGCCGCGATCAGCCGGTGGGCCGGCCGGTCATCGTCGAAGCCGAGGCGGCAATAGGCAGCGCGATAGCGATTTGCCGGCTCGGCGGCCAAGCGGGCGAAGGCACCCGGCCAGTCGCCGGCGAGAATCGTATCGGCGTGCAGAAACAGCAGCCAGTCGCCATTCGCCGCCTGCCCGCCTGCGCGAAGCTGAGTGCCCCGCCCTCGTTCTGCATCGACCTGCCTTGCCCCGGCCTGCCTGGCCAACGCCGCTGTGGCGTCACCGGACCCGCCATCCACGATGATGATCTCGTGCGTCAATCCCGTCCGTTCTGCCGGCCGCAGGGCTGCCAGGCAGGACGGCAGAGTGTCCGCTGCGTTCAGCGTCGGTATCACGATGGACAGGATCGGCTTTTCGGTCACGTTCTGGCGAGCGCTCGTTGCGGGAGATTGCGTGTGCCTCGTTCCTACCATAGACCGGAGGGTGAGGCTGTTAACGATGTGGTGAGGGAAGCGATGGGGCGTCTGGTCGATCTGCCAGCACTGCATCGGGCGCTGGTGCGCCTGCCGGGCTATGAGGATGTGCCCTTGTCCGCTCTGGCTCCCCTGCCCGAGAAGGGGCTGGCCCATGATCATGTGCGGATCGGCGGGAAGGGCGCGCTGCTGCGGGTGCCAAGGCAGAGCCAGTTCGGTTTCTCCGCGCGGGACAATCTGGCCTACCAGAAGGCTTGCTTCGAACGGTGCCAGCCCAGCGGTCATACCCCGGCACTGCTGGGCATTCTGGAGTCGTCACGGGATCTCCCGATGGGGGCTCTTCTGGTGGAGCGCATCGATGGCGTAGTGCTCTCCCTGCCGGATGATATGGCCGGTATTGCCGCCTGCCTCGCTGCCATTCACACCCTGCCCGTGCCGCCACCGGGGGGGAGCGCGCCGCTGCAGGAGCACCGGGAGGCCGTGGCTGGCGCACTGGCCATCGTCGGGCGCCAGGTACAGGGGCTGGGCGTGGCGGGTCTCGACAGGGAGGCGCAGGCGCAGATCGAGGCGGAACTGGCCTGGGCGCGGGGATTCGCGGCCGAGGCGGCCTCCCGGCCGCAGCCGCTGGCACTGGTGCTGAGTGACACCCACCCCGGCAATTACCTTCGCGAAGCATCGGGCCGGGTGGTCTGCGTCGATCTGGAAAAAGTGGTCTATGGCGCGCCGGCCATAGACCTCGCCCATGCCAGCCTGCACACATCCACCACCTGGGATATGGAAGCCGCCGCCAGCCTGCCGCGCGCCGCAATCGAAGCGTTCTACGCCGCCTATCTCGGCCTGCTGCAAGCTCCGAGCCGCGCGGCGCTGATGCCCTGGCTGCTGCCGTTGCGGCGGCTGACCTGGCTGCGCTCCGTCACCTGGTGCGTGCATTACCGGGTTGAATCGGCGAAGGCACGGCAGCGCGACAAGCATCTGGCGGCAGCGACCGAGGACTGGTCCAGCAAGGATGTCGATGCCGCGCTCACCGCTCATGTCGAAGGCCGCGTGGCGGATTATCTCGACCCCGCCACCATTGCCGCCATCCGCGCCGAATGGCTTGGCCCGGACCGGCTTTCCTTCTAGGATTCCCGTATGGGAGAGATCATCAATCTGCGGCAGGCCCGCAAGGAGCGCGACCGGCGCGAGAAGGAACGGAAGGCGGCGGAGAACCGCGCAGCCTTTGGCCGCACCAAGGCGGAGAAGCGCGGCACCGAAGCCGGGAAGAAGCTGGAAGACAGCAGGCTGGATGGCCACAAGCGCGATCCTGGGGAAGACTGATCTCGATTCTTGTTCTTGATTTGTTCCGTTTTCACGATCATGTTTTCAGGCATGGTCGAGGAAGCCCCCATTCTGGCCCGGAAGGGCCGTGGCGCCATCCGCAACGAGAGTGGCCGCTACGAGAAATTCACCCGTATCGCCGTCTCTGACGGCTGGGACCGCGTACCTGAGGATGAGTTCCCCGACGAGAACCGGCCGCGCACGGAGATCCGCACCGACAGCAGCCGCAGCATCGTCAGTCATAATGACTCGCCGGATATCCCCTTCAGCAGCTCGATCAACCCCTATAAGGGCTGCGAACATGGCTGCATCTACTGCTTCGCGCGGCCGACCCATGCCTATCTGGGCCTGTCGCCGGGGCTGGATTTCGAGACCAAGATCTTCGCCAAGCCGGATGCAGCATCGCTGCTCGACAAGACGTTCCGGGGCCGGAATTACAAACCCACCGTCATCGCCATGGGGGCGAATACCGACCCCTATCAGCCGGCGGAGCGGTCCTTGCGGATCACCCGCGCCGTGCTGGAGGTGCTGGAACGGTTCGGCCATCCGGTCGGCATCGTCACCAAATCGGCGCTGGTGACGCGCGACATCGATATTCTGGCGCGGCTGGCGAAACGCCGGCTGGTCGCCGTCAGCCTGTCGGTCACCACGCTGGACCGTGACCTCGCCCGGGTGATGGAGCCGCGCGCCTCTACCCCGCCGCTGCGGCTGGAGGCGATCCGCAAGCTGAGCGAGGCCGGCATCCCGACTGGGGTGATGGCGGCGCCGATGATCCCTGCACTCAACGATCACGAGCTGGAGGCGATCCTGCAGGCGGCGGCGGAGGCCGGCGCCAAATCCGCCGGCTATGTGCTGCTGCGTCTGCCGCTGGAGATCAAGGATTTGTTCGCCGACTGGCTGGAGGCGCACCGGCCCGACCGTGCCAGGCATGTGCTGTCGCTGGTGCGCGACACGCGTGGCGGGGCTCTCTATACGGCGGAATTCGGCAAGCGCATGCGCGGCGACGGCCCCTATGCCCAGCTGATTGCCCAGCGTTTCCGCGCCGCCGTAGCCCGGCTGGAGCTGAACCGCGACCGTTGGGCGCTGGACCTCAGCCAGTTCAAGGTGCCGCCGCCCGAGACCGGGCAACTCAGCCTGTTCTGATTGTCCGGGCCTTTGCCCTAGCCGCTGCTTTCGCTATGCTGGACATATCGTAACGAAGGCGGAATCAATGCCCGATCTGACGCTCGAACAGGCGCATGGCGGCCTTGTCGCCGGCATTGACGAGGCCGGGCGCGGCCCCTGGGCCGGGCCGGTGGTGGCCGCGGCGGTGATCTTCGATACCGCGCGCCTGCCGGTGGAACTGCTGTCCCTGATCGACGATTCCAAGAAGCTGAAGAAGGAACGGCGCGAGGCGCTGCTGCCGATGATCCGCGCCTGTGCCTGGATCGGTGTCGGGGCGGCCAGCGCCGCAGAGATCGACCGGCTGAACATCCTGCAGGCAACCTATCTTGCCATGCGCCGTGCGGTAGGCCGGCTGCCGGTACCGCTCGACCTTGCGCTGGTCGATGGCAACAGGCTGCCGCCCCTGCCCTGCCCGGCGCGCGCGCTGGTCGGCGGCGACGGGCTGTCGCTCTCCATCGCGGCGGCCTCCATCGTCGCCAAGGTGACGCGGGACCGGGCGATGGCGCGGCTGGATGCGCGCTATGGCCCCTATGGCTGGGCCAGCAATGCCGGCTATGGCACGGCGGCGCACCAGGCGGCGCTGCGCGACCTCGGCCCGACCCGGCACCACCGGCATTCCTTCCGCCCGATTCAGGCGCTTCTGCAGCAGCCCGAAGGAATCGGTTGAGGAGTCGTTTGTAGACTCCTGACTCTGAACCCTTTTTTGCTTGACGGCGAGTCGGGCCCGACTCACATTGGCCGGATGGTGCCTGACAAGACCCTCCCGCTCGACCAGATTTTGCTGGGCGACTGTATCGAGACGATGAACCGCCTGCCCGCGCGGTCGGTCGATCTCGTCTTTGCCGATCCGCCCTACAATCTGCAGCTGGGCGGCGACTTGCTGCGACCGAACAACAGCCGGGTCGATGGGGTGGATGATGACTGGGACCGGTTCGAGGATTTCTCGGCCTATGACGAGTTCACGCACGGCTGGCTGAAGGCGGCGCGGCGCATCCTGAAGGATGATGGCGCGCTCTGGGTCATCGGCAGTTATCACAATATCTTCCGGGTGGGCTCGATCCTGCAGGATCTGGGCTTCTGGATCATGAATGACGTGATCTGGCGCAAGACCAACCCGATGCCGAATTTCCGCGGCCGGCGCTTCACCAACGCGCATGAGACGCTGATCTGGTGCACCAAGGGCAAGGACCAGAAGAGCTACAGCTTCAATTACGACGCGCTGAAGAGCCTGAACGACGACCAGCAGATGCGCAGCGACTGGCTGCTGCCGCTGTGCACCGGGCCGGAGCGGCTGAAGGATGCGGAGGGCCGCAAGCTACATCCGACGCAGAAGCCGGAGGCCCTGCTCTACCGCGTGCTGATGGCAACCACCCAGCCGGGCGGCGTGGTGCTGGACCCGTTCTTCGGAAGCGGCACCACCGGCGCCGTCGCCCGCGCGCTGGGCCGGCACTATATCGGGCTGGAGCGCGACCCCGCTTATGCGGCGGCAGCCGAGGCGCGGATCGCCAAGGTTGCCCCGATGCGCGAACCCGATATCGTCGCTATCCGCTCCAAGCGCAGCGAGCCGCGTGTGCCGTTTGGCGCCATTGTGGAGCGCGGCATGCTGCGGCCGGGCGAGGTGCTGTTCGACGAGCGCAAGCGCTGGTCGGCGAAGATCCGCGCCGACGGCACGCTGATCGCCCCCAGCCGCGATGGCGGCATCCAGGGCTCCATCCACTCCGTGGGGGCCGCGGTCCAGGGCGCGCCGGCCTGCAATGGCTGGACCTTCTGGCATTGCACGCGCGATGGCATGGCGCTGCCCATCGACATCTTCCGCCAGCAGGTTCGCGCCGAACTGGCGGCCGGCTAGGCTAGTCCCGCCGCGCCGGCGGTTCCTTCAGCGGTAGCAGGATCAGCAGCCCCACGACAAAGAAGGCCAGGATGGTCGCCATGCCGGCGCGCTGGCTGTCGAAGGCGAAGGTCGCCCAGCCCAGCAGCATCGGTCCCGCCCAGGCGGTTGCCTTACCGGACAGGGCGAACAGGCCGAACATCTCCGCCTCCTTTCCCACCGGCGCCAGCCGCGCCATCAGGCTGCGCCCGGCAGCCTGCGCAGGCCCGACGAACAGGCCCAGCGTCAGCGCCAGAATCCAGAACCACAGCACGCTCTCGACCAGCAGCACGGCAAAGCCGAAGCCGATCAGGAAGACCAGGGTGATCAGGATGGTACGCTTCGGGCCGATCCAGTCATCCACCCAGGCGAAGAGGAAAGCCCCCAGCCCGGCGGTCACATTCATGGCGATGCCGAACTGGATGATTTCGGCGAAGCTCATGCCGAAAGTGCCGGCGGCATAGATGCCGCCAAAGGCGAACAGGGTCACCAGCCCATCGGTGTAGAACATGCGCGCCAGCAGGAAGCGCACGACCGTGCCGTACTGGCGGATATCGCGCAGCAGCCGGCGCAACTCTGCCAGCCCCTCGTGCGCCGCCTGCGCCATCGGCACCCCCGTGCGCGGCCGATCCGGCGTCCACAGGAAGAACGGCACCATGAAGACGAGGTACCATAAGGCGACCAGCAGCGCGGTGGCGCGCACCGGCTCGGCCTGCTCGGGGTCGAGGCCGAAGGGCGGCGGATCGGCCTGCACCAGCGCAAACAGCGCCACGACGAGGCACAGCAGCCCGCCACCATAGCCGGCAGCCCAGCCCCAGCCGGAAAGCCGTCCGGTGCGTCCGTTGCCGGCAAGGTCCGGCAGCATCGCATTGTAGAAGATGCCGGCATATTCGTAGCCCAGCGCCGCAATGGCGACCAGCAGCAGGGCGCGCGGGATATGGTCGCTGGTAGGCTCCACGAACCACAGCGCGGCGCTGGCCGCGATGCAGACCAGGCTGAACCAGAAAATCCAGGGCTTGCGGGCGCCGGCGCGGTCGGCGATGGCGCCCAGCACCGGCCCGGTCAGGGCGACGGCCAGCCCGGCCAGTCCGGTCGCCTGCCCCCACAGGAAGGTGCCCTGTTCCGGCGTCTCGGCGACGGCGCGGGTGAAATAGGCGGCGAAGACGAAGGTGGTGATAACCGTCGGGTAGCTGTTGTTCGCCCAGTCGAACAGGCACCAGGAGAAGACCGCCCGGCGGTCCGGCCGCCGGACGGGGGATGCGGTTTCGCTCATCCCCGGCGCGTCAGGCGGGTAGCAGCGCGCGCAGCTGCGCGTTCGCCACTGTCAGCATGGCGAGATCGACGCCGCCCGGCGTGTTGCGGAAGTCGGCCAGCAACTGGGCCGCCTTGTCCGCCGCTGCACGGTTTTCGGAGACCCAGCTTTCGATCTTGCCCTCTCCTTTGCCCTTAGCGGCTTTCCCGGTGGTGGCCAGCACGCTCTGGGTCAGCAGGGCCTGGTGGCTGTAGAGATCGCCGACAGCGCTGTCCACGGCGATCTTCTGCCAGTGATTGTCCAGCGTCAGCCCGTCGGCGGCATTGCGCAGCCAGTCGAGGCCAAAGCGGGTGCCGACGGCGAAATAGATGCGCGCGACATCGACAATGTCGGTCTTGCCGCCGGCCATTTCGGCGATCTTCACGATGTCCGGGGCGCTCAGCAGATAGTCGATGGCGACGATCTCGGAGGCCAGGGACGCCGAGACGCCGTGTTTTTGCAGTTCGGCCTTACGCAGTTTCAGACTGCCCATATCGGCTTCCGGTATCACCGTGTCGAGCGCCTTGCACAGCGTGGCGATGCCCGGGCCGAAACGGCCGATCTCGGCGGAGATGTCGAGCGGCCGGGTGGCGTTCGCCAGGAACCACAATGTGGCCCGCTCGACCAGCCTTCCATATTCCAGCAGCATCCCGACCTGCACATCCGCCGGGGCCTTGCCGTCCAGCGCCTCGATCTCGGCCCAGCGGTCGCGCAGGCTGAACGCCTCGCGGCTGATCGTATAGGCCCGCGCGATATCGACAGCGGACTGGCCGGTCTTCTCACGGATCGAATCGACAAAGGCGCTGCCGACCCGGTTCACCATGGAATTGGTGGTGACGGTGGTGACGATCTCCCGGCGCAGCCGGTGCCCGGTGATATAGTCCTTGAACGGCACGCGCAGCCGTTCCGGGAAATAGCGCTGTAGATCCTCGACCAGCAGCGGGTCGTCCGGCAAGTCGGAGGCCAGAAGATCGTTGTACAGCGCGATCTTGGAATAGGAGAGCAGAATCGCCAGTTCCGGCCGGGTCAGACCCGCATTGGCCGAAGCGCGGTCGGCGATGGTGTCGTCGTCGGGCAGGAATTCGATGGCCCGGTCCAGCTTGCCGGCGCGCTCCAGATGCCGCATCAGTCTGGCGTGCAGATCCAGCAGCTCGCCGCCGCGCGCCTCCTCCATGCTGATGGCCTGGGTCTGCAGGTAATTGTGCCGCAGCACATGCTCGCCCACATCGTCGGTCATCTGCTCCAGCAGCTTGTTGCGCTGCTTTTCGGTCATGTCGCCGGCCTGCACAACGCCGCCCAGCAGCACCTTGATATTGACCTCATGGTCGGAGCAATCGACACCGGCTGAATTGTCGATGAAGTCGGTGTTCAGCCGCCCGCCGGACAGGGCATATTCGATGCGCCCGCGCTGCGTCATGCCGAGATTGGCGCCCTCGCCCACCACCCGGGCGCGGATATCGTGTCCGTTGATGCGGATCGCGTCGTTGGCCCGGTCGCCAGCATCGGCATGGCTTTCGCTGCGCGCCTTCACATAGCTGCCGATGCCGCCGAACCACAGCAGATCGATCTCGGCCTTCAGGATCGCCGTCATCAGCGCGGTGGGGGTCAGCGTCTCCTCCGCGATGCCCAGCGCCTTGCGCGCCTCGGGCGATAGCTTCAGCGACTTCGCCTTGCGGTCGAATATCGCCCCGCCCTTCGACAGAACCTTGGTGTCGTAATCCGCCCAGCTGGAGCGCGGCAGATCGAACAGCCGCTTGCGTTCGGCAAAGCTGGTGGCCGGGTCGGGGTCCGGATCGATGAAGATGTGCAGATGGTTGAAGGCGGCGATCAGCCTTATATGCCTAGAGAGCAACATGCCGTTGCCGAACACGTCGCCCGACATGTCGCCGACACCGGCCACGGTGAAATTCTCGCTCTGAATATCATGGCCCAGCTCGCGGAAATGCCGTTTCACCCCTTCCCAGGCGCCGCGCGCGGTGATGCCCATCTTCTTATGGTCATAGCCGGCGGAACCACCCGAGGCGAAGGCATCGCCCAGCCAGAAGCCATAGTCGATGGAGACCGAGTTGGCGATGTCGGAGAAGGTGGCCGTGCCCTTGTCGGCGGCGACGACAAGGTAGGGATCATCCTCGTCATGCCGGACCACATCCGGCGGCGGTACGATGTCGGCGCCCGACACATTGTCGGTGATGTCTAGCATGCCGCACATGAACAGCTTGTAGCAGGTGATGACCTCTTCCATCAGCGCCTCGCGGCCGCCCTCGGCGGGCGGACGCTTCACCACGAAGCCGCCCTTTGAGCCGACCGGCACGATGACGGCGTTCTTCACCATCTGCGCCTTCATCAACCCCAGCACCTCGGTGCGGAAATCCTCCTTGCGGTCGGACCAGCGGATACCGCCGCGCGCCACCTTGCCACCGCGCAGATGCACCGCCTCGACACGCGGCGAATAGACCCAGATCTCGACCATCGGCCGGGGCAGCGGCAGCTCGTCGATGCGCTGGCTGTTCAGCTTGAAGGAGATATAGGGCTTGGGGCGCCCGTCCGGGCCTTTCTGGAAGGCGTTGGTGCGCAGGGTCGCCTGCACCAGATTCACGAAACGCCGCAGGATGCGGTCCTCGTCCAGGCTGGAAACCGCGTCCAGCGCATGTTCGATCTCGACCAGGATACCGCCCTCGCGGACATCGGCGTCCTTGCGGTTTGTCGGATCGAACCGGGCGGTGAACAGCGCTACCACCAGCCGCGCGATGTCGGCGTATTTCGCCAGCGTCTGCTCGATATAGTCCTGGCTGAAGGTAAAGCCGGTCTGGCGCAGATATTTCGCATAGGCGCGGATGATCGCCGCCTCGCGCGCGCTCAAGCCCCCGCGCAGCACCAACCGGTTGAAGGCATCATCCTCGGTCTCGCCGTCCCAGACAGCGGCGAAGGCATCCTGGAACTTCTGCTTGGCGCGGGCCAGGTCGATGGGCCCTGCATCGGCAGCATGCAGGCTGAAATCATGCACCCAGACGGAGGCGCCGAGGCCGGCCGGCTCGACCTCGAACGGCACCTCGCTGATGGCCCGCAGCCCCATATTCTCCAGCATCGGCAGGATGTCGGACAGCGGCACCGGCTGGCCCATCCGGTAGACCTTGAAATGCACCTCATGTTCCGCCGCCCCGATGGGCCGGTAGAGATTCATGACGAGCGGGCGGTTGGCGCTGAGCGCCTCAATCCGGTCGATGTCGAGCAGCGCGGACTGGGCGTTGAAATATTCCGTGTAGCTGACCGGGAAGGCGCGCCCGTAGGTCTTGAACAGCGCCATGCCGCGCTCTTCGCCCTTCGCCTCGATCAGCGCCTCGGACAGCCGGTCGGTCCAGGAGCGCCCGGCCTCGACGATGCGCGCCTCCAGCTCCTTCACATCATAGGGCGGGATCTCGCCCCGGGTCGTTTTGATAATGTAATGAACACGGGCCAGCACGGAATCGGAGAGCTGCGTGTAGAAGGCGGCGAGCGTGCCGTTGAAGCTCTTCTCCAGCAGCGCCTGGATCTTCAGCCTGAGGTCGGTGTTGAAATTGTCGCGCGGCACATAGACCAGGCAGGAGATGTGGCGCTCGAACGCGTCACGCCGGACGAACAGCGCGGTGCGCTGGCGTTCCTGCAGATGCAGGATGCCCAGCGCCATCTCGAACAGCTCGTCATCGTTGATCTGGAACAGCTCGTCGCGCGGGAAGGTCTCCAGGATATTGACCATCGCCTTGCCGTCATGGCTGGCTGGCGGGAACCCGGCGCGCGTCAGGATGCGGGCGACCTTCAGGCGCAGCAGCGGAATGCTGGTCGGCGACTGGTTATAGGCGACCGAGGTGAACAGGCCGACAAAACGCCGCTCCCCGATCACCGTGCCGGCATCGTCGAACCGCTTCACGGCGATCGAATCCATGTGCACGGGGCGGTGCACGGTGGCCAGCCGGTTGGTCTTCACCACATCCAGGATGGTGGGGGTCAGCAGATAGTCGCGCACATCGTCGGGCAGCTGGCCCAGTTCGCGCATGCCATCGAACACCTGCACCTCGGGATCGCGCAGAATGCCGAGGCCGGTGCCCGGCACGACCTCGCGCTTGGCCTGCTTGCCGCGGCCGGTATAGGCATATTCGCGGTATCCCAGGAAGGTGAAGTGATCCGCCTCCATCCAGCGCAGGAAGGCGCAGGCTTCTGCCAGCTCATCGGCGGCCAGATTGGCCGGCGGCGCCTTCTCGATGCTTTCGACTTCTCCCAGTACGGCGGCGCGCATCTTGCACCAGTCCTCGACCGCGGCGCGGACGTCCGACAGCACCTGGCCAAGCCGTTCCTGAATATGTTCGAGGGCCGCGAGGTCCGACTGCTCGGAGGCCTCGATGTGCATGATCGATTCCAGCTGCCCGTCTTTTGCCTCGGCCTCCGGCGGCAACAGCTCGATCAGCTTGCCCGTCTGGTCGCGGCGCACGCGGGCAATCGGATGGATGACGAGATGCACGGTCATGCCATGCCGGGCCAGTTCCGCCGTGACCGAATCGACGAGGAACGGCATGTCGTCATTCACGATCTCGATGGCGCTGTGCAGCGAATGCCAGCCATGGGCCTCGAAGGTGGGTGAAAAGGCGCGGACTTTCGGCGTGTTGGCGGGGCGCTGCGCGACGAAGCTCCAGGTCGAGAGGGCGGCGCCCAGCAAATCCTCGGTCTCGCGTTCCAGAATGTCGTCGGGGGGGACATGCCCATAGAACAGGCGGACGAACGGCTCCAGCGCCCGGCAATGATCCGGCGTCAGGCGCTGCCGGGCCAGATCGATAACGGCGTCGATCGCCTCCTGCTTACGGGTTTCGAGCTTGCCGAGCATGACCTTCTCCCCTTTAGCCCTGGATCACAGAGATGGCCCAGTGCGGTTTCAGGCCCTGCGCAATCCTTAGCCAGAAGCTAGCGCAATCCGTGGGCACAAAGAAGGGGCAGGGTAGAAAACGGAAACGGCCGGCGCTTCGCAGCGCCGGCCATTCCCTCCGCATGTAGGGGGATGCGGATCAGAAAGTGAGGAAAGTCCCGAAATAAACAGCAAAGGCCTTGTCGTCGGCGCCGCTTGCCGGGGCGGGGTCGAAGTCGCCCAGGATCACGCCGCTGGCGAGCTTGATGCCATCATTGACGGTGTAGGAGGCGGCAATGTCGAACAGCTTCGCCTCGGCGTTGCTGCCCTCATTCTCGCCGTTGAAGTAGGTCAGGCCGAAGCCCCAGGGGCCGGTTTCGTAGATGACGCCCAGATCCCAGGCCTTGCTGTCATTGTCGCCGGACAGGCCGTTGTTGAACTTGGCGTAGGAGCCGCCGACAGTGAAGCCGGCAAAGCCGACATTGGCGCCGAAGGAATAGCCCTTGAAGTCGTCGAAAGTGCCAGCACCATCGTTTCCGCCCAAGCTGGCGAACTCGTAGCCCGCCGACAGGCCAAGCTCCACCGCGCCAATTTCGCGGGTGTAGGCGGCCGCCAGGCTGACCCAGTCCTCCTGCTCGCCGATCCCGCCCTTGGGCAGAACGCCGAAGCCCTGGGTATTGCCGTCGGTGTTGGTGGTGTCCGGCACATAGGAGAAGCCGAGCTGGAAGCCGCTGAACTGCGGCGTGAAGTAGGTGATCTTGTTGGCATCGTTGGTCTGCACCAGATAGGTCGAGGTCGGCGCGCCGTTATTCTCGTAGGGTGCGAAGTCCGGCGTATTGATGCCGATGCCGACATAGGGCGCCTGATAATGCATCAGATAGGCAGCTGTCTCCTTGGAGCCGAGCTGCACCTTGCCGAAGCCACCCTCGAAATACATGAAGACTTCGTCGGTCGGACCGTTGGTCGAACCGGTATTCACGATTTCCAGATTGGCCAGGAAGCCGACGGTCAGGCCGTTGTCCAGCTTGGTTTCGCCATTGAACTGGACCTCGCCCTCGTGACGGAAGGCGACCTTCTTGAAGTCGGTCCCGCTGCCATCCTGGTCGGAATAGGTCACCACGTTATTGTAATAGCCGTTCACCGACAGCTTGATCGGATCGGATGCCAGGGCCGGCTGTGCCACTGCCCCCATCGTCACCCCCACCGCGACCAGCGCGGTGCTGCCCAATAGCATTTGCTTCATTTGCTATGCCCCTTGCTTCGTTACCCCTGTTCCCTGACCCGCAGGCCCGGTCTGTCGGGCAGGCCATCGGGTTTGACGCGTTGTGCGTCGTCTTATTTTAGCAATATACAGGCCAGTTCTTGTTTTCGACAAGTAGCCGGGAAAACAAGGGGTTTCGATTACAGAAAGGGGCCGATGGCTATTTGTGAAGCGGCGAAAAGTGCAAGAAATCGGCAAGTGGCGAAAAAACAGGCAATTGGATTTAGCGTGGTGGTGCCGGGTTTGACAGGGCCGTTTGTGGGGCAGGGCGAAACCGGGCATGAAAAAAGGCCGCTGGATCAGCGGCCTTTTCGTAGCGCTTTCGCGCCTGAACTGGAGCGGGCGATGAGATTCGAACTCACGACCCCAACCTTGGCAAGGTTGTGCTCTACCCCTGAGCTACGCCCGCATTGGGTACGCCCAAGCCGTCAGGCCGTGGCGAGGCCGCGATAATACCCATTGCGATTTCCTTTGCAAGCGGTGAATCGCGGAAAAATTTCAAACCCTCTCCAAGGCCGGTTTTGCCGGTCTTTCCGGTTGAGTTTCCGCCGTGTCAGCCGGTAGGCTGCCGGCCATGACCGAGCGATCTCAAGATGATAGGGCCCAGGATGACCGGCCCCAAAATGAGCAGCCCCTGCCGACGACCGCGGACGCGCTGCTGGCACGGCTGCAGGCGATGGGTGTCACCTATGTCGAACACCGGCATCCGCCGCTCTTCACGGTGGAGGATTCCAAACAGCTGCGCGGCGAACTGCCAGGCGGGCATTGCAAGAACCTGTTCCTGAAGGACAGGAAGGGCCAGTACTGGCTTGTCGTGGCGCTGGAGGACCGGCCGATCGACCTGAAGACGCTGGACAAGAAGATTGGCGCCGCGCGGCTGTCCTTCGGCAGCGCCGACCGGCTGTGGGAGGTGCTGGGCGTGCGTCCCGGCGCGGTGACGCCCTTCTCGCTCATCAACGATACGGCGCGTCAGGTGAAGCTGGTGCTCGACAAGGGCATGCTGGCGCACGACCCGCTTAACTATCATCCGCTGGTGAATGACCGGACCATCGCTGTCAGCCCGGAAGGGCTGCTGGCCTTCCTGCGCCAGACCGGCCACGATCCGATGATCCTCGATCTCCAGGAATAGCCGTCATGACCTGAGTGCGGGCCAGTCGCGCTGGGCTGTCGCGCGGGCTTGTATCCGGCGGATATTGCCGCCACATTTGCTGCACTCTGGAATCCGGCGGTTTGAAGCTCCCGAGGGGGTGTCTGTCCGCCACCACCACGGCAACACGAAATAAACGGTGAATACCGATGGATTTTCTGATCGGCGGCGGCGCCAAGCCCGCATCCGGCGGCACGAACAGCCCTTATATCAAGGATGCCACGACCGCGAGCTTCATGGCCGATGTCGTCGAGGCCTCGCAGCAGCAGCCGGTGATCGTCGATTTCTGGGCGCCGTGGTGCGGCCCCTGCCGTCAGCTTGGCCCGGCGCTGGAGAAGGCGGTGGCGGAGGCCAAGGGCGCGGTGCGCATGGTGAAGATCAATGTGGACGAGAATCAGGAGGTTGCCGCGCAGCTGCGGGTGCAGTCGATCCCGACCGTCTATGCCTTCTTCCAGGGCCGTCCGGTCGATGCGTTTCAGGGCGCGCTGCCGGAAAGCCAGGTGAAGGAGTTCGTGAAGCGCCTTGCCGCTGTCGCCGGCGGGGCTGGCGGCGATGAGGCCGAGGCAGTGCAGGCGGCGCTCGATCAGGCGGCCGAGCTGCTGGCCACCGGCGATTTCCAGAACGCAGCAGCATTCTATTCGCGCATCCTGCAGCATGATCCCGAAAGCCTGGCGGCGATTGCCGGCCTGCTGCGCGCTCTGATCGGCGCCGGCCAGATCGAGGAGGCAAAAGCGCTGCTGGCCGATCTGCCGGACGAAGTGACAAAGAGCGCCGAAGTGGAAAGCGCGCGGCAGGCGCTGGAGCTGGCCGAGGAAGCGGCTGCCGCCGCGGGCGAGCTGGCCCAGCTGCAGGCGCTGCTGGAGCGCAATCCGGCCGACCATGACAGCCGCTTCAAGCTGGCAATGGCGCACTATGCCACTGGCGACAAGGAGGCCGCCGCCGGGGCGCTGCTGGAGATCATCCGCCGTAACCGTTCCTGGAATGAGGACGCCGCGCGCACCCAGCTGCTGAAGTTTTTCGAGGCCTGGGGGCCGAAAGATGAGGTCACGCTCTCGTCGCGACGGGCCTTGTCCTCCATATTGTTTTCATGAGTGCATCAGTATTCGACCCGAGCTTCGACCAACTGCCGCAGACCCTGTCGGTTTTCCCGCTGCCGGGCGTGCTGCTGCTGCCGCGCGGTCGCCTGCCGCTGAACATCTTCGAGCCGCGCTATCTGGCGATGACCCGCGACGCGCTGGCGGGTGACCGGCTGATTGGTATGGTCCAGCCCAAGCCCGCCGCCGCAGGACAGTATGGTGGCGATGCCGGCTCGGCGGAAATCTACCCTGTCGGCTGCGCCGGGCGCCTGACGGCCTTCGCCGAGACCGACGATGGCCGCTATCTCATCACCCTGACCGGCCTGTGCCGGTTCCATGTGACGCAGGAATTGCAGACCATTCAGGGCTATCGCCGCGTGCAGGTCGACTGGAACGGCTATGAAGGCGATCTTGAGGCGTCAGACTGTTGCGGCCTGAAGCGCGAGAATTTCGAATCGGCGCTGGCGCATTATTTCCGCCTCTATGGCATCCAGGCCGACTGGGCGACCATCAAGGAGGCGCCGGACGAGCGGCTGATCACCTCGCTGGCGATGATCTGCCCCTTCGCACCGACCGAGAAGCAGGCGCTGCTGGAGGCGCCGACGCTGGCGGACCGGGCGCGCGTGATGCAGACTCTGATCGAGATGGCCGTCGCCGAGCGCGGCAGCGGCGACACCGCCCGGCATTGAAGCCGGTACTGACATAAGAGGGTGCAGGTGACGGAACAGGAAACCGGCCAGGATAAGGCCACAGGAAGCGTCGATCCGAAATTGCTGGAAATTCTGGTCTGCCCGCTGACCAAGGGGCCGCTGCGCTATGACGCGGAACGGCAGGAGCTGATCAGCGATCAGGCCCGGCTCGCCTATCCGATCCGCGATGGCATCCCGATCATGCTGGTCGATGAGGCACGGCAGCTCGATGACAGCGAGCTGAAACGCCGATGAGCGAGGAATTCGACACGCCGCACTGGCCGGTCGAGGTCAAGCTGAAGAAGGCGGAGAAGCTGCTGGAAATCAGCTATGACAATGGCCGCACCTTTCGCCTGCCGGCGGAATATCTGCGCGTCGAGAGCCCCTCGGCCGAGGTGCAGGGCCATGGCGCGGGCCAGAAGAAGATCGTCCATGGCCGGGCCCATGTCGGCATCATGGGGGTCGAGCCGGTCGGCAACTACGCGATCCGCATCAAGTTCGACGATCTGCACGACAGCGGCATCTTTTCCTGGCGCTATCTGTACGAACTGGGCGACCGCCAGGAAGAACTCTGGGCGAAATACCTGTCAGAACTGGAGGAACGCGGCCTATCGCGCGAGCCGAAGCGCCGCGCCTGAGCGGCCTTAGCCGCCGATCGTCCCCATCGCGTGGCGCATGAACAGCCGCTTCAGCGGCGGCACCTGGTTGACCGCCGCCAGGCCAAGCCGGCGGGCCAGCCGGACCGGGGCGATGTCGTTGGAGAACAGCCGGTTCAGCCCGTCCGTCGCGGCCACCAGCGTCATCGTATCGACGCGCCGGCTTCGCTCGTAATCGGCCAGCAGCGCCGCCGAGCCGAGATCGAGGCCCAGCCCGTGCGCCTCGGCCAGCAAATCGACGAGTGCTTCGACATCGCGCAGGCCGAGATTGAGGCCCTGCCCGGCAATCGGATGGATGCCATGGGCGGAATCGCCGACGAGCGCCAGCCGGCGGTCGGTCATGCGTTCCGCCAGCAGCAGCGACAGGAGGTAGGCCCAGCGCCGGCCCAGCAGCGTCAGCTGGCCGCAATAATCGCCAAAGCGCCGGTTCATCTCGGCGCTGAAGGCCTCGTCGCTCAGCCCCATCATGTGCGGCACCAGATCGTCACGCTCGGTCCAGACGATGGAGGCCCGGTGCGGATGGCCCGCAATGCCGCTCATCGGCAGCAGCGCGAAGGGACCCGCCGGCAGGAAGCGCTCATGCGCGATATTGCGATGGGGGCGCTCCAGCGATACCGAACAGACAATGCCGGTCTGGCCATAGCTCCAGCGCGTGACCTTGATGCCGGCCTCCTCGCGCAGGCGGGAGCCCCGGCCATCGGCGGCAATCGCCAGGCGGGCCGTGACAATCCGCCCGTCCGTCAGCTCCGCGGTGACGCCGTCAGGCCCGCGCTCCAGCCGTGCCACGCTGCACGGCGCCAGCAGGGTGAGGTCCGGCACCTCGGGCAGCCCGTCGAACAGGGCGCGGCGGGTAACGGTGTTCTCGACGATCCAACCCATCGGCTCGTCGCCGACTTCGCGGTGGTCGTAATGCAGGAACAGGCGGGAGTCGCCGTCCGAGACGCGGATGTCGAGAATGGGGCCGGCCTCCGGCTCGATGCGCGACCACAGCCCGATCCGATCCAGCAACTGCTTGGAGCCCAGCGCGATGGCCGACCCACGCCCGTCATAGGCGGCATCGGTCTGGATTTCCGCAGGCTCGCGGTCCACCGCCACGCTGCTTATGCCCTTCAGCGCCAGCGCACGGCCCAGCGTCAACCCGACCAGGCCGCCGCCGACGATCAGTATGTCGGTATCGAGTCGCTGTGCACCCATGCCCGATGCTCTTTCGATGCTTTCCGGTTCCTGCCCATCGACAGGATCGAAAAGGACTCTGGTCCGGGACCTTCATCCTGTCCAGTGGCGCGATGCCGCAGCGTGCGGCTAAATTTTGGTCACGCCCGGCTGATATTGTCTAAAAAATAGGCATAAAATGAAGCTTTTCTGACGGCCTTCTGAGCAAAGCGCCGCGAGTCGCCCAGATTCGCTGGCATCCGCCCGGACTCTCATAAACGGCATGCTTCTTGAGTTACCGCTCCCAGACCCGCGTCTGCGGGCTGTTGTTACACCGGAAGGAAGGGGAGCGGGCGACATGAAGCTGATTATGGCGATCATTAAGCCCTTCAAGCTCGACGAAGTGCGCGAAGCGCTGACCGAGCTGGGCATCCAGGGCCTCACAGTGAGTGAAGTGAAGGGCTTTGGCCGTCAGAAGGGACAGACCGAAATCTACCGCGGCGCCGAATATGCCGTGAATTTCCTGCCGAAGGTGAAGATCGAGTTGGTGGTTTCCGACGATCTCGCCGAATCCGTCGTCGAATCGATCCAGAAGGCGGCCAATACCGGCCGGATCGGCGATGGCAAGATTTTCGTGCTGGACGTGGCGCGGGCGATCCGCATCCGCACCGGCGAAACCGACGCGGACGCGCTCTAGGGATTGCGAGGAGGCAATGATGATGGGGTTCAACAAGCTCGCTGCAAAGCTGAGCAAGGGGGCCGGGCTGGCGGCCCTGGTCGCCATTCCGGTGGCGCTGACGGCAACACCCGCCGCCGCCGAGGTTTCGGCGGAAACGGCATTCGTCTTCAACACGTTTTCGTTCCTGATCTGCGGCGCGCTGGTCATGTGGATGGCCGCCGGCTTCGCGATGCTGGAATCGGGGCTGGTGCGGTCCAAGAACACGGCCGCGATCTGCCTTAAGAACATCACGCTCTATGCCATCGCCGGCATCATGTACTACCTGATCGGCTACAGCCTGATGTACACCGATGTCAGTGGCTGGATCGGTTCCTTCTCGCTGTTCTACAATACCTCCGAGGCGGAACTGGCCCTGCTGGGTGCCGACGAGGCGACGGCTGAGCAGATCGCCGCCGTGGTCGACAATGGCTATTCGGTCATGTCCGACTGGTTCTTCCAGATGGTGTTCGTCGCCACCGCGGCCTCGATCGTCTCGGGCACGCTGGCGGAGCGCATCAAGTTCTGGCCGTTCATCATCTTCACCACCGTGCTGACCGGCATCCTGTACCCGATCCAGGGGTCCTGGACCTGGGGCGGCGGCTGGCTGAGCGAGATGGGCTTCAGCGACTTCGCCGGCTCCACCATCGTGCATTCGGTGGGCGGCTGGGCGGCCCTGACCGGCGCCATCATCCTCGGCGCGCGCAAGGGCAAGTACACCGCTGACGGCCGGGTCAGCCCGCTGCCGGGCGCCAACCTGCCGCTGGCCACGCTGGGCACCTTCGTGCTGTGGCTGGGCTGGTTCGGCTTCAACGGCGGCTCGCAGCTGGCGCTGGGCTCGGCGCTGGATGCCTCGGCCATGGCCATCGTGTTCTCCAACACCAACCTCGCGGCCTGCGGCGGCGTGGTTGCGGCCTGCCTGCTGACGCAGATCCTGTATGGCAAGATCGACCTCACCATGGCGCTGAACGGTGCCATTGGCGGCCTGGTCTCGATCACCGCCGGCCCTGACCTGACGCATCACTTCCTGTCGATCATCATCGGCGCCATCGGCGGCATCCTCGTCGTCGTCACCGTGCCGCTGCTCGACAAGCTGAAGATCGACGACGTTGTCGGCGCGATCCCGGCCCACCTGGTGTGCGGCATCTGGGGCACGCTGGCGGTCGGCATCTTCGGTGGCGGCAGCCTGGTCACCCAGGTGATCGGCATCGTCGGCATCGGCGTGTTCATGGTCGTTACCAGCGCCATCCTCTGGCTGGTGCTGAAGGTCACCATGGGCATCCGGGTCAGCGAGGAAGAAGAGGCACTCGGCCTCGACAAGGCGGAGCTGGGCCTCGAAGCCTATCCGGAGTTCGGCCGGGGCTAAGGCCCGGTCAAGCCGAGAAGAAACTGGCCCGGACGGTTTGCCGTCCGGGCTTTTTCTTGGGTCGAGCCAGAAGCTAACATCAGGACTCAACGAACCGGCTTAGCCTTCTGTATTGTCTTTATTTTTTTCGCCGGTATAGTGCCCATGGAGGGATTGCCAGAACGGCGACCCCTTTTTGCCGTTTTATCAGGCAGTTTCAGTTTGGCACCGCATTACTGGGCACCGCGATGATCAATGACCGGTTGGACGCTCTCGCCGATTATCCGTTCCGCAAGCTGAGCGCGCTGCTCGACCCGATCAAGCCGGTCAGCAACGACGCGCCGCTGCTGCTGTCGGTCGGCGAGCCGCAGAACCAGCCGCCCGCCTTCATCAACGAGGTGATCCAGGAGAATGGCCACCTCTGGAACAAGTATCCGCCAGCACTGGGCACGCCGGCTTATCGCCAGGCCGTCGCCGACTGGCTGACCGCGCGCTACAAGCTGCCGGCGGGCTTCGTCGACCCCGACCGCAATGTCGTGCCGGTGCCGGGCTCGCGGGAGCCGCTGTTCATGCTGGCGCTGGTGACGATCCCGGCGGCCAAGGGTGGTGGCAAGCCGGTGGTGCTGGTGCCCAGCCCCTCCTATCACGTCTATCGCGGGGCAGCGCTGGCCGCCAATGCGGAGACGGTCTATCTGCCGGCGACCGCGGCCACCAACTTCCTGCCCGACCCGGAGAGCGTGTCCAGGGAGGTGCTCGAGCGCACGGCGCTGTGTTACCTGTGCACACCGTCCAACCCGCAGGGCACGGTGGGTGACGTCGCCTATCTGAAAAGCTGGATCAAGCTGGCGCGCGAGCATGATTTCGTGCTGGCGGTCGATGAGTGCTATGCGGAAATCTATGATGCGCTGCCGCCGGCCGGCGCGCTGGAGGCTTGCGCCGCGCTGGGCGACGGGCCGAACGGCACGCCGATGGACAATGTCGTGGTCTTCCATTCGCTGTCCAAGCGCTCCTCGGCGCCGGGCCTGCGCGCCGGGTTCATCGCCGGCGATGCCAAGGTGATGGCGCGCTATGGCGAGCTGATCGGCTATGCCTGCACGCCGATGCCGCTGCCGATCGTGGCCGCCGCCACGGCGCTGTGGCGCGACGAGGACCATGTCCGCGAGAATCAGGCGATGTACCGCCGCAACTTCGACATCGCGACCCGGCTGCTCGACGGCAAGGCGGGCTATTTCCGGCCGCAGGCGGGGTTCTTCCTGTGGCTTGATGTCGGCGATGGCGAGGCGGTCTGCGCGCGGCTGTGGAAGGAGGCGGCGATCCGCAGCCTGCCCGGCGGCTATATGGCGGTGCCGGACGCGAACGGGGTGAACCCAGGCGCGCCCTACCTGCGCATCGCGATGGTCTATGACAATGACACGATGGAGGATGCGCTCGGCCGTCTGGCGCGCGCGCTCTGATCCATCCCGGAGGGGCCGATGGCGACAACAAGCAACGCGACGACCCGCACCGCGCTTTTCCCGCCCGGTTTCGCGGCCTTTCTGAAGCGCCGCGCGCGTGAGGCCGCTGGCCTGGCGCTGATCGTGCTTGCCGTGGCCCTGGTGCTGGCGATGGCCAGTTACCATCCGCAGGACCCGTCGCTGAATACCGCCAATACCGGCCCCATTCGCAACTGGCTGGGCTATCCCGGCGCGCTGGCTGGCGATCTGCTGCTGCAGACACTGGGCCTGTCGGGCGGTCTGCTGGCGCTGGTGATCGCGGCCTGGGGCTATCGCATTCTGGCCCGGCTGGGCGTGGCGCGTGTGGTGCTGCGTGTGGCGCTGCTGCCGCTCGGGCTGCTGCTGGCGGCCATGGCGCTGGCCGTGGTGACGCCGCCGGCCGGCTGGCCGCTGGTCAGCGGTCTGGGCGGGTTTACCGGCACGCTGCTGCTGGCCAAGGCGGGCGGGCTGCTGCCGCTGCTGGGCGCTTCGGTGGAGCTGGCGCTGGTCGGCCTCGCGGCCGGGCTGCTGTCGGCCCTGCTGCTGCTCTATACGCTGGGCTTCTCGCTGCGCGAATGGTGGGCGCTGATGCGCCGCAGCGCGCGCATGGCCTGGGCCGGCGGGGCGCTGACCTATCGCGGGGCTGCCGCTAGCGGGCGCCTCGGCGGCCGTCTGGGTGGGGCCGCAGCCAAGGCGGGCTATGACCTGGCGCGCAAGGGCCTGCGGCAGGAGCCTTCCCTGAAGGGCAATGCGCTGTCACGGGACCGCGCCGCTGCGCGAGGGGGCGGGGATGAGGACGAGGCGGAGGACATGCCGCGCGCAGCCCGAAGCCCGCGCCTTGAGATGCCGCGTGAGCCGGCCGCCGCCACGCCGAAGGAAGCGCGGCTGGAGAAGCGCAGCCCGGCCAAGAGTGCCTCGAAGCAGAAGAGCCTCGACCTTGCCCCCAGCGGCGATTTCGAGCTGCCTGAAATGGAACTGCTGACACCGGCCCCCGCGCGCCGCAGCGGCCCGCAGCCGGAAGGGCTAGAGGCCAATGCCCGGCTGCTGGAAACCGTGCTGTCGGATTTCGGCGTGAAGGGCGAGATCGTGAAGATCAGGCCCGGCCCGGTGGTCACGCTGTATGAGCTGGAGCCCGCACCCGGCACCAAATCCTCGCGCGTCATCGGCCTGTCCGACGATATCGCCCGCTCGATGAGCGCGGTGTCGGTACGTGTCGCCGTGGTGCCCGGCCGCAGCGTCATCGGCATCGAGCTGCCCAACCAGAACCGTGAGACGGTGTTCCTGCGCGAGACCTTCGAATCAGATGCCTATGAGCGCAGCGCCGCCAAGCTGCCGCTGGCGCTGGGCCACGATATCGGCGGCGTTCCGGTCATTGCCGACCTGGCCCGCATGCCGCATCTGCTGGTTGCCGGTACCACCGGCTCCGGCAAGTCGGTGGCGGTGAACGCGATGATCCTGTCGCTGCTTTACAAGCTGCCGCCGGAGCGCTGCCGCTTCATCATGATTGACCCGAAGATGCTGGAACTGTCGATCTATGACGGCATCCCGCATCTGCTGGCGCCGGTCGTCACCGACCCGTCCAAGGCGGTGGTGGCGCTGAAATGGACGGTGCGGGAGATGGAGAACCGTTACCGCGCCATGTCCAAGCTCGGCGTGCGTAACATCGATGGCTACAACCTCCGCCTTGCCGAGGCACGCAAGAAGGGCGAGGTGCTGAAGCGCCGCGTGCAGACCGGTTTCGATGCCGATACCGGCAAGCCGGTGTTCGAGGACGAGACACTGGATCTGGAGCCGCTGCCCTACATCGTGGTGGTGGTGGACGAGATGGCGGACCTGATGCTGGTCGCCGGCAAGGATATCGAGGCGGCGATCCAGCGCCTGGCGCAGATGGCGCGCGCGGCGGGCATCCACATCATCATGGCGACGCAGCGCCCGTCGGTCGATGTCATCACCGGCACGATCAAGGCGAACTTCCCGACCCGGATCAGCTTCCAGGTCACCTCCAAGATCGACAGCCGCACCATCCTGGGCGAGGGCGGGGCGGAAACCCTGCTCGGCCAGGGCGACATGCTCTACATGGCCGGCGGCGGCCGTCTGACCCGCGTGCATGGGCCGTTCGTCAGCGATGGCGAGGTCGAGGATGTGGTGCGCCATCTGAAGGCGCAGGGCGTGCCCGACTATGTCGAGTCGGTCACCGAGGATGACGATCTGGGCGGCGACATTGCCGGCCTGTCGGGCGGCGATAGCGATGGCGAGCGTGACGACCTGTTCGACCGCGCGGTCGAGCTGGTGGCGCGCGAGGGCAAATGCTCGACCAGCTTCATCCAGCGCTATCTGCAGATCGGCTATAACCGGGCCGCCCGCATCGTCGAACGCATGGAGGCGGAGGGCATGGTTTCCAAGGCCAACCATGTCGGCAAGCGCGAGGTTCTGCTGCGCGACCCCGACGAGTAAGCTGTGACACCTTTGCGGCGGAATCGGCCCATCCGGGGCAATTTAGCGGCACGTCTTGCGTGCTTCATTACCGCAACCCATTTGGGTGTCATGCGATACTTCCCCCTACTCGCATCGCTGGTCGCCGGTCTCGTCGCCTTCTCCGCTCCCCCCTCCAATGGATGGGCGGCGGGGCCGGTGGACTCAGCCTCGACGAAGCCTCAGTCCGTGGCGGCCAGCCTCACCGCCGCGGATCGCGAGACGATCGAGCGGCTGGAAACTTATCTGAACAATATCAAGACGATGCAGGCGGATTTCCAGCAGATCGCCTCGACCGGACAGAGCGCCCGGGGGATCTTCTATCTATCCCGGCCCGGAAAGCTGCGCGTGCAGTACACCGAGCCGGAGCCCGCCTTCCTGCTCGCGAACCAGACCCTGCTGGTCTATGTCGATGAAAAGCTGGGCCAGGAAAGCTATGTCCCGACCGGCTCCACCCCGGTTTCCTTCCTGCTGGCCGACACCATCCGCCTCGATGGCGATGTCCGCATCGAGCGCGTGCAGGCGAAGGACAATGTGATCCGCGTGGCGCTGGTGCAGCGCGATGACCCTGACGCCGGCTCGCTGTCGCTGGTGTTCACCGACCTGCCGCTGGAGCTGCGGCAGTGGACCGTGACCGACGCGCAGGGGGTGAAGACCACCATCGCGTTGAACAATACGAGCTATGGCCGCAAGCTGGACCCGGATCTGTTCGAGCACAGGCAGAAGCCGGTGCAGTCGCCGCGCAACTGATCCAGCTTCGATACGATAACGTTACGATTTGCGGAACGGCCGGGCCAACAACTCGGCAAAGCCGCCGTCGCGCACTTCCCCTTCCAGGCCTATCTCCATATCCAGCCGCCGCAATTGCGGATTGCGCGACCCGAACAGCCTGTCCCACAGGCTAAGGATGGTGGCGTAGTTGGAATCCGTATCCCGGCGCACCGCGTGATGATGCATCCAGTGGATCGAGGGCGTGACCACGATACGCGCCAGCACCTTCTCCAGCCTCTCGGACAGGCGCAGGTTGGAGTGGTGGAAGATCGAGGCCATCAGCACCAGTGCCTCGAACACCAATACCGAGGCCAGCGGAATATCGAACAGCATGATGATGGCCGCCCGCGCCAGCGCCGACAGCAGCACCTCGCCGAAATGGAAGCGCACCGCCGAACTCGCATCAAGGAAGCGGTCGAGGTGATGCACCGCATGGAAGCGCCAGAGCAGCGGCAGCTCATGATTGGCGCGGTGCCACCAGTAGATCAGGAAATCCAGCAGCAGGATGTCGGCGAGCAGGGCCCAGCCGCCGCGCAGCGCCTCCGGCCGCCAGCCCAGCGTATGCTGGCTGGCCCACAGCGAAACCGGTATGACGATGAGCGGCGACAGGCCGGCATTCAGCAGCCACAGCCCGGCATTGCGGGCGAGGCGCGGCAGGCCGCGCGCTTCCACTGGCCGGTCGGCGGCGGGCAGCAGCCTTTCGCCGATCAGGAACAGCGCGATCCAGAGGCCGACGGCAATGCCTTTCCAGGCCAGCAGGGTCTCGATGGGCAAGGGCGGCTCCATACAGAAATATATGATCAGAGATAGTCCGCCCACCCGCCTGTGGCCACTCACGAGCGCGGGAGCGGTTAAAGACCGTGCCACCCCTTGCCCTGACGGGTCTGGAATGCTAGCTGAATCATCCATGACAAAGCGCGACATGCCACCGCTGATCGGCGTCTCCGCCTGCCGCAAGCAGCCGGGCGAGCTGCCCGTCCATACGGTGTCGGAGAAATACATCACCTGCGTCACCGATGCGGCCGGCGGGATGCCGCTGCTGATTCCGGCGCTGGCCGAACGGCTGGATTTGCCGGCTTTGGCGGAGCGGCTGGACGGCTTGCTGCTGACCGGCAGCCCGTCCAATGTGGAGCCGCATAATTACGGCCGGCCGGACCTCGACCCCGGCGATGCCTGCGACAGCGGGCGCGATGCCACGACGCTACCGCTGATCCGCGCGGCGATTGCCGCTGGCGTGCCGGTTCTGGCGATCTGCCGCGGCATCCAGGAGCTGAATGTGGCGCTGGGCGGCAGCCTGCACCAGCACATCCAGAACATGCCGGACAAGCTCGATCACCGGATGCGCCGCGATGTCGATTTCGACGCCAAGTACCGTCCGGCCCATCCCATCGACATCACCGAGGGCGGCGTGCTGCACAAGCTGCTGGGCACGCGCCGGGTGCTGGTGAATTCGCTGCATGCCCAGGGCATCGACCGGCTGGCCGAAGGGCTGGCGGTGGAGGCGGTGGCGCCGGACGGCATTGTCGAGGCGGTCAGCGTGACCGGCGCCAAGGCCTTCGCGCTGGGGGTGCAGTGGCACCCGGAATGGCCGGTGCCCTACAATGCGGTATCGCAGGCGCTGTTCGAGGCGTTCGGTGCGGCCTGCCGGGCGCGCGTCGCGGCCCGCTTCGGCACGCTGAGCGCGGCCTGACCGGTGGCGGGTGCAGCACAGCGGGAGCGGCTTTGCCGCGTGCTTGAGGTCACGCCGCTGGCGCGGGCGACCAGCCTGATCCGGCTGATGCCGCAGGACGAGGCGCCGTTCGATTTCCGACCCGGCCAGTATGCGTCCCTTGCCTTTCCCGGCCAGCCGCCGCGCGATTATTCGCTGGCCAGCCGGCCGGACGAACCGCATATCGACTTCCACATCCGGCAGGTCGGCGAGACCGGCCCCAGCGCCTATGCCCAGGCGGCGCTGCATGCCGGCGACCCGGTGCGGCTGGAAGGGCCATTCGGGCAGGCCTACTGGCGCGAGGAGCATGACGGGCCGATGCTGCTGATCGGCGGCGGCACCGGCCTTGCCCCGATGATCGCCATTGTGGAAACCGCGCTGGCGGCGGGCGTGGAGGCACCCGTCCATCTCTATGCCGGTTTCCAGGACGAGCCGGATATCTATTACGAAGACAGGCTGCGCGCGCTGGAAGCGCGGCACGGCAATTTCACCGCCACCTATGTGTTGTCCGCACCGGAAGAAACCACGAATCGCCGCACCGGCTTCGTGCATCTGGCGGTGGCCGAGGATCATGCGGATTTCGCTGGCTTCAAGGCCTATATGGCGGGCGCGCCGGTTATGGTGGAGGCGGCTGCCGCAATGCTGGTTGCGCGCGGCATGAAGCCGGCCGATATTCATGCCGATCCGTTTTACGGCGCATCCGATCCGGCCGCTGCCCGGCGTGCCTGACTGTCTTTCATCCAGCGAGGATTTCCGATGAGCTTCGTCATTCCCGCACCGGCCCAGACCATCCTTCCGGTCGAGGGCGAGCAGGGCGGCTTCCCGGTCCGCCGCATCTATTGCGTGGGCCGCAACTATGCCGCCCATGCCCGCGAGATGGGGCATGATCCCGACCGCGAGCCACCCTTCTTCTTCATGAAGCCGGCGGACGCCATCGTGCTGTGCCCGAAGGGCGCGGGCGCCCCGGTCGAGGCGCCTTTCCCGGTGGCGACCGAGGATCTGCACCACGAGATCGAGATGGTGGTGGCGCTCGGCAAGGGCGGCAAGGACATCCCCGCCGACAAGGCGCTGGAGCATGTCTATGGCTATGCCGTCGGCATCGACCTGACGCGCCGCGACATCCAGGCGGTGGCGAAGAAGATGGGCCGGCCCTGGGACATGGCGAAGGGCTTCGACCATTCCGCCCCCTGCGGTCCCATCCTGCCGGCGGCAAAGATCGGCCACCCGTCGAAGGGCCGCATCCAGATTGCCGTGAACGGTACGGTGAAACAGGATGCCGATATCGGCGACATGATCTGGAATGTGCCCGATACCATCGCCTACCTCTCCACCCTGGTGGAGCTCTTCCCCGGCGACCTGATCTATTCCGGTACGCCGGAGGGTGTGGCGCAGGTGAAGCGCGGCGAGGTCATGGAAGGTAGTGTCGAGGGCGTCGGCGCGATTGCCGTGAAGCTGGTGTAAGGAAGATGGCGCTCAGGATCGCGACCTGGAACATCAACTCCGTCCGGCTGCGGATGCCGCTGCTGCTGCGCCTGATGCAGGAACAGCAGCCCGACATCATCTGCCTGCAGGAAACCAAGGTCGAGGACGACAAGTTCCCCTTCGAGCCGATCCGCGCGGCGGGCTATGTCCATACCGCCATTGCCGGCATGAAGAGCTATAACGGCGTCGCGATCCTGTCGCGCCGACCCTTCGCCTTCGAGGGGCCGCGCCACTGGTGCGACAAGGAAGATTGCCGCCATGTCAGCGTCACGCTGGAGGACGGCACGGAGGTGAACAATTTCTACATCCCGGCCGGCGGTGACATCCCCGACCCGGAGAAGAACGACAAGTTCGCCCACAAGCTGCGCTTCCTGCGCGAGATCACCGGCTGGTTCGAGGGCTTGAAGGGCGACGGCAAGCGCCGCGTGCTGGTCGGCGACCTGAACATCGCGCCGCTGGAGCATGATGTCTGGTCGCACAAGCAGCTGCTCGACGTGGTCAGCCACACGCCCATTGAGGTCGATCTGCTGGGCAAGCTGCAATCGAGCCTCGGCTGGGTCGATGCGGTTCGCCATTTCGTTCCCGAAACGGAAAAGCTCTACAGCTGGTGGAGCTACCGCGCGAAGGATTGGGAGGCGTCCGACCGCGGCCGCCGGCTGGACCATGTCTGGGTCACGCCCGATCTGGCGCCGACCCTGGCCAGCCAGACAATCCTGAAGCCGGCGCGCGGCTGGGAGAAGGCATCGGACCATGTGCCGGTGCTGGTCGATCTGAACTAGCGGCGCGGGAACAGGGGCGATGGCGACGGAACTGCGCTATCAGGGCGAGGCGATCCGCGCGGACTATATCCGCGCCGCCATCGGCCTTGCCTTCGCCCTCCTGCCGTTGCTGCTGATCCCCGGCATCCACTGGATCTTCGCGCTGATCCTGGGGGCACTGGGGCTGCTGTTCCTGATCTTCGGGGTGCGCACTTACTTGCGCGGACGCACGCGCGTGCTCGCTGACGAGGACGGGCTGACGGTGGTGGATCACCGCCGCCGCCACCTGCCCTGGCAGGCGCTGGAAGAGGTGAAACTGGCCTATTTCTCCACCCGCCGCGACCGCTCGCAGGGCTGGATGCAGCTTACCCTCATCGGCAATGGCACGAAGATCAGCCTGGATTCGCCGCTGGAGCATTTTCACGAGATCGCGGAGGAGGCCGCCCGTCATGTCCGCGACCGGCACCTGCCGGTCAGCACCTCCACGGTGCTGAATTTCGAATCGCTGGGCATCCACGGGCTGAAGCCGGCCGACCCACTCGCCGGTCGAGGCGGCCCGAGCGGTCAGGGTGAGGGCTGAGCCGTCGCCCCATTTACAAGCTACCCTGCCTTGTGCTTGTTAAGCGCCCGATTGTATTCCCGTAACGCCGCAGGACGAATTCATGGCCCGTTTCAAGACAATCGACGACCTCGCTGTCGCCGGCAAGCGCGTGCTGGTGCGCGCCGATCTCAACGTGCCGATGCAGGACGGCAAGGTCAGCGACGCCACCCGCATCGAGCGGCTGGCCCCGACCTTGCTGGAGCTGGCGGACAAGGGAGCGAAGGTGATCGTGCTGTCGCATTTCGGCCGGCCCAAGGGCAAGCCGGACGCAGCCTATTCGCTGCAGCCGCTGGTCGCCCCGCTGTCGGCGGCGCTGGGCGGGCGCCCGGTCGCTTTCGCAGGGGACTGCGTGGGCGCGGCCGCGAAGGCCGTGGTGGACGGGCTGGCCGATGGCGGCATCGCGCTGCTGGAGAACACCCGCTTCCATGGGGGCGAGGAGAAGAATGATCCGGACCTCGCGAAGGCGATGGCGGAGCTGGGCGATCTCTATGTGAACGACGCCTTCTCGGCGGCGCACCGCGCGCACGCCTCGACCGAGGGCATCGCCCGCCTGCTGCCCAGCGCCGCCGGGCGGCTGATGCAGCAGGAGCTGGAGGCGCTGGAAAAGGCGCTGACCAGCCCGCAGCGCCCGGTCATGGCTGTGGTCGGCGGCGCCAAGGTCTCGACCAAGCTGGACCTGCTCGGCAACCTCGTCGCCAAAGTGGACAAGCTGGCGATCGGCGGCGGCATGGCCAACACCTTCCTGTTCGCCAAGGGGGTGGAGGTCGGCAAATCGCTGTGCGAGCGTGACCTTGCCGACACCGCACGCGAGATTCTGGCGAAGGCTGAGGCGGCCAACTGCACGATCCTGCTGCAGACCGATGCCGTGGTGGCCGATGCGCTGGCCGAGGGCGCGAAGACGGCAGTGGTCGGTGTCGATGCCGTGCCGGCTGACCGCATGATCCTCGATATCGGCCCGAAGACGGCGGAGGCCTGGCAGGCCGAGATGGCAGACTGCCGCACGCTGGTGTGGAACGGCCCGGTCGGCGCCTTCGAGACTGCGCCCTTCGACGCCGGCACGGTGGCGCTGGCCCGTGCGGCCGCGACGCTGACCAAGGCCGGCACGCTGCTCTCCGTCGCCGGCGGCGGCGATACGGTGGCCGCCCTCAACCATGCCGGGGTGGAGGAGAGCTTCTCCTACGTCTCCTCCGCCGGCGGCGCCTTCCTGGAATGGCTGGAAGGCAAGACCCTGCCGGGTGTCGCCGCGCTGATGCAGGGGTGAGCCGGCTCTACTCCGCCGCCCGCGTTTCGTCGGCACCCCCGGCATAGCGCCGTTCCATCGCCCGGCGGTAGGTGGTGGCCTCGTCCTCCTTGGCCTCGACATCGGCCCAGGTGACCGGCTGGCCGGCCTTTACCGGGCGGGTCAGCCTGATGCCGTGGGCGAGGCCGATGGGCACGCCACCCAGCTTCAGCGAGGTCTCGGCCGGCAGCAGCTTGCCCCAGACCGTGTAGCCGCCCTCGCCATCCAGCGTCTCGCCGGGGGCAAGGTCGCGCTTGGATGTGGCCACCACATCGCCACGGAAGGCGCGCGGCTGGCCGGTCGCTTCCTTGCGTAGCGCGGCGTTGGCGACCGAGATGCCGAGTTCCAGCCCGATCAGGTGGAAGGGCTTGTACATCGAGGTATAGACGCCGCTTTCATCGGTCAGCAGCCCGTACTGCGCGAAGCAGTCATGGACATACTGGTTGGCGCCCTTGAACACGACATAGACGCCCCAGCGCAGGTCGCGGAACACGTCGCTGCCGTCGCGGTTCAGGCTGGAGACGACCTCCACCATGCCTTCGCCCTCCAGCACGCCGCCCTTGGCCTTCGGCCGCAGAACGTCATGCAGCGCATCGACCCCGGCGGGCGGGAACAGCAGCCCGTCCGAGGGCGGAGTGAGGCCGCAGGCATTGGCGACGGCGGCCATCTCGATGCCCGACTTGGTGCCATCGACGAAGGAGTTGAACATCTGCGGGTTAAAGTCGCCCTTGGCCAGCTGCTCCTCGGTGAAGCCGAAATGCTCCCACACCGTCTGCGGCGTGGACTGGTGATAGGAAGGCAGGTATTTCGTCCCCTTGCCGGCGGCCACCACCTCGAAGCCGGAGGTCCGCGCCCAGTCCACCATCTCGGCGATCAGCGCCGGCTGGTCGCCATAGGCAAGGGAATAGACGATGCCGGCCTTGCGGGCTTCCTCCGCCAGCGCCGGGCCGGCCAGCGCGTCGGCCTCCACGTTCACCATGACGATATGCTTGCCCTGCCGGCAGCATTCCAGCACATGGCGGATGCCGGCGGCGGGGTGGCCGGTGGCATCGACGATCACCTCGATACCGGGGGAGGATATCATCGCCATGGTGTCGTCGGTGATGTGCGTCTTGCCGGTCTTCAGCGCCTCTTCGATGGAGCGTGCGCCGAACTGCGCCTCCGGCCAGAAGGTGCGCTTCAGCGAGGCGCGCGCCCGGTCGGGCGACAGGTCGGCAACGGCGGCGATCTGCATACCCGTCGTCAGCCGCGCCTGCGCTAGGAACATGGAGCCGAACTTGCCCGCCCCGATCAGCCCGACCGTGACCGGGCGGCCTTCGGCGGCGCGCTGTTGCAGCATGCTGTGGAGGTTCATGATCTTTCCCCTTACTCGGCGGCCGTGCGGCGGTGCGCCAGCAGGCAATCGTCGCTTTCCAGCTCAATCGGGGTGAAGTCGCGGTGCGCGATGTACTCCGGCCGCTTGAACTGGCGGATCGCATTGTCGGTGCGGTTGGCCGTCACATAGACCACCCAGCGGTCCCAGGGCGACATGTTGCTGGTCGAACCATGCACGATGCAGCCATGGAAGAACAGCGCGCTGCCCGGCCCGCCCTTCGGGGCGACGATGCCGCCCTCAGCCACCAGCTGGCGGATCGTGTCATTGTTGATGACCCAGAGCGGATAGGAGGTGGTGGACAGATCGTGCGCTGCCGGAATCGCTCCCTTGCGGTGGCTGCCGGGAATCAGCATCAGCGGGCCGTTATACTCGTTCACCTCGTCCAGATAGACGGCGAAATTCATCGCGCGCGGCTCCGGCATCTGGTCGTCGGCCTGCCAGGTGCCGTAATCCTGGTGCCACTGCCAGACATCGCCGTCGAAGGCCGCCTTGCCATTGATCTTGAACTGGTGGATATAGACCGGCCCGCCAAGCAGCTGCTGCGCTGGCCCGATCAGGCGGGGATGACGCGAAACCTTGCCATAGACATCATTGTAGGTGTGCGCGGCGAAATTGGTGCGCACCTTGCCGGAGCCGCGCTCGCGCACATTCTCCGGCCGGTCCTGGGCGAACAGTGCCGGCACCTCGCCCTTCATGACGGCGATTTCCTCGGCGCTGAACAGATCGGGGATGAAGACATAGCCGTCGCGCTCGAACTGGTCGAGCTGCTCCTGGGTCAGTTGCATGGCGTTTCCTCCTCTGTGATTGATGCGCGGTCTTACGCCGCGTCGGTCTGGCCGCCCTGTTTCAGGGCGGCGATAAGCTCTTCGGCGGCCCGGGCGGTATGGGCGCGGGCCAGCGCCTCGGCGCGGTCGCCATCGCCGGCGATCACCGCCTCCAGAATGGCGTCGTGTTCGTCCCAGACATCGCGGGCGCGGCTCTGGGCGCGCAGCACGCTGCCCATGATCCGGCGGCTGTGCTGCATATGGGTGGAGATCGCATCCTCGATCAGCGGATTGCCGCTCAGCGCATAGAGGAAGCGGTGGAAGGCCAGATCCTGCGCGGTGCGCTCGGCGACGCTGCCGGTCTCGGCTATGGTGCGCCCGGCGGCGATCAGCGCCGGGCCATCGGCGCGGGCACGCTCAGCGCTCCGTTCGGCAGCGGCGCGGGCCGCCAGCCCGTCCAGCGCGCCGCGAACCTCATAGACATGGGAGATCGCGGCCGCATCCAGCGGCACAACGCGCAAGCCACGCCGCCCGGCCTCTTCCAGGAAGCCCTGGCGCTTCAGCAGCATCAGCGCCTGGATCACCGGCTGGCGCGAGACATTCAGGCCGGCCGCCAGCTCCTCCTGCGTGACGCGCTGCCCGGCTTGCAGCTGGCCGTCGCAGATCGCGTCCAGAATCGCGTCATAGACGCGGTCGGCGAGCTGCGGCTGCAGGGCGATCGGCTTCATTTGCATACTGTATACAAACGAGCGTCACGCCGAGAGTCAAGCCATCTTATCGAACGCTGATGTAGGGGCGGGTCGTCTATCCTCGTCGGGGCATCAGCACCCAATAATCGAGATCAAGCACGATGGACGGAGCGTCGTCCTCGGCACCGGGAAAATCGCCGCAGGGGCGGTCCTTCGCGGCCACAGTGCGTAGCCGCAGCGCGCCGACATCTGTGCGCCCCGGGATCGGCTGGCGGTCCAGTACTTCGCTCCAGGCATAGATCGTGTCGCCGGCGAAGCTGGGCGCGGCATGCCGACCGCCATTGATGGCGGCGATGAAGGCGGCGTTGGCCAGCCCGTTGAAACTCAGCGCGCGGGCCAGCGACATCACATGCCCGCCATAGACCAGCGGCTGGCCAAACCGGCTGCCCTGCGCCAGATGCCGGTCGAGATGCACCCGCGCGGTATTCTGGTAGAGCCGGGTGCCCATCATATGCTCGGAGTCACCGATGCTCATGCCGTCGATATGGTCGATCCGTTCGCCCACCGCGTAATCCTCCCACAGATGGGGGGAGCCAGCGGCCTCCGTGTCGTAACCGCTGAAATCCGCACCCGCCGGCACGGTCAGTGCATCCACGGGGACCAGCGACGGCAGGTCGGGCACATCGGTTCCGGGCGTTGCCGCCTTTTCGTTCCGCTTACGGACCATTACCCAGCGGTTCCAGCTGACGACATTCTCGTCATACTGGTTGCGGGTGAGGGAACGCACATAGACAATGCCGGCCTTGCCATCGGAGGTCGGGCGCAGGCCGGTCACCTCGGAGACGGTGGACAGCGTGTCGCCCGGATAGGCGCGGGTCTCGAAACGCAGATCGGCATAGCCCAGATTGGCGATGGCGTTCACCGAGATGTCCGGCACCGTCTTGGCGATGGCGATGTGGAAGACCAGCAGATCGTCCAGCGGCGCACCCAGCAGGCCGATGGTGCCGGCGAAGCCGGCGGTGGACTGTACCGGGAAGCGGCTGCCGGTCAGTGCCAGGTTCAGCGCCACATCGCCGGTGGTCACGGTGCGCGGGGTGGCGTGGCGGAAGCTCTGGCCGAGGCGGAAATCCTCGAAGAAATTGCCGGCGCTGGATTTCGATTGGGCGGAAGTCATATCGGCTGTCCGGTTATGGGCGCTGTCGCGGGGGACTATTCATGAGGCGTGCCGGCATGGCAAGCTTGTGGCCCGCCTTCTCCGCTTTCCGGTCCCGCCGATGAATGTGCTCTCCATCCAGTCCGCCGTCGCCTATGGCCATGTCGGCAATGCCGCCGCCCAGCCGGCGCTTCACCGGCTGGGTCATACGGTCTGGCGGGTCGATACGGTCACCTTCTCCAACCATCCGGGGCACGGGAAGTTCGCCGGCCAGGTGCGCCCGGCGGCGGAGGTCGCGGCGGTGCTGCAGGGGCTGGCCGATCTGGGCGTTCAGGATCAGTGCGGCGCTATCCTGTCCGGCTATCTGGGGGAGGCCGCTACTGCCGAGGCCATCGCCAAGACCGTTACGCAGGTGAAACGGGCGAACCCGCAGTCTGTCTATCTGCTCGATCCGGTGATGGGCGATGCGGGCCGTGTCTATGTGCGCGACGGCGTGCCCGACGCGATGGCCAAAATGCTGCTGCCGCTGGCCGACATGATCGCGCCCAACGCGTTCGAGCTGTCGCTGCTGACGGACCAGCCGGTGACAGACAAAGACAGCGCCGTCGCGGCGGCGCGGCGGCTGATCGCGCGCGGGCCTTCTCTCGTGCTGGCGACCGGGCTGCGGCTGGAAGGCGGCAAGGTTGCGACGCTGGCGGTAACAGAGGCGGAAGCGCATGCCGTCACCGCGCCCTGGCTCGACCGGCCGGTGTTCGGCACGGGCGATTTGTTCGGCGCGTTGTTTCTCGGCCACTGGCTGGCAGCGCCGGGCGATGCGGTGCGCGCGCTGCGGCTGGCCGCCAGCGGCATGGCGGAGGCCATCGCGGCGACTGAGGCCGCCGGCAGCCTGGAGCTGGCGCTGATCCCCAATCTGGAGCGCATCTGTCACCCACCGGCGCTGCTGCCGGCGGAGCGTGTCTAGGTTTACTCTCTCGTCATCCTCGGGCTCGACCCGAGGATCCATGCAAACCTCACCGTTCGCTGGATGGTCGGGTCAAGCCCGACCATGACGATCATTGAGAATCCTCAGTGCCGGAAATGGCGCATACCGGTGAAGACCATGGCGATGCCGGCCTCGTCGGCGGCGGCAATCACCTCATTGTCGCGCATCGAGCCGCCCGGATGGATGACGGCGGTGGCCCCGGCCTCGACCGCGGCCAGCAGCCCGTCGGCGAAGGGGAAGAAGGCGTCGGACGCCACGACCGAACCGCGCGTCAGCGGCTCCGTCTCGCCGGCCGCTTCCGCCGCGTCCTGCGACTTGCGGGCGGCGATGCGGGAGGAATCGACGCGGCTCATCTGCCCGGCGCCGATGCCGACGGTGGCCCCGTCCTTCACATAGACGATGGCGTTCGACTTCACATGCTTGCAGACGGTGAAGGCGAACAGCAGGTCGGCGATTTCCTTCTCGGTCGGCTGGCGCTTGGTCACCACCTTCAGGTCGGAGGCCGTGATATGGCCATTGTCGCGGGTCTGCAGCAGGTAGCCGCCGGCCAGCGAGCGCAGCGTCATGCCGCCGGCGTGCGGATCGGGCATGCCGCCGGTCAGCAGTAGGCGGAGATTCTTCTTCTTCGCCAGCAGCTCCTTCGCCTCATCGTCGGCGTCCGGCGCGATGACAACCTCGGAGAAGATCGAGGAAATCTGCTCCGCCGTGGCGGCGTCCAGCGTGCGGTTCACCGCGATGATGCCGCCAAAGGCGCTGACCGGGTCGCAGCGCAGCGCGCGCGCATAGGCCTCGGCGACGTCCTTGCCCTGCGCCACGCCGCACGGGTTGGCATGCTTGATGATGGCGACGGCGGGCTCGGTGAACTCGGAGACCAGCTCGAAGGCGGCGTCGGTGTCGTTCAGATTGTTGAAGCTCAGCTCCTTGCCCTGCAGCTGCGTCGCCGTGGCGATGCCGATGCGCGGCGCGCCGCCGGTGTAGAAGGCAGCCTGCTGGTGCGGGTTCTCGCCATAGCGCAGCACCTGCTTCAGCTCGCCGCCGATGGCGATGCGGCGCGGGAAGGTGTCGCCAAGCTGGCCGGCGAACCAGGTGGAGATCGCCGCGTCATAGGCGCCGGTGCGGGCATAGGCGGCGGCGGCGAGCTTCTTGCGCAGCGCCAGCGAGATGGCACCCTTGTTCTCCGCCATTTCCTGCTTCAGCGGGGCATAATCGGCGGGATCGACCACCACGGCGACGAAACCGTGATTCTTCGCCGCCGCGCGGATCATCGCCGGGCCGCCGATATCGATATTCTCGATGGCCTCGTCGAAATCCGCACCCTTCGCGACCGTCGCCTCGAACGGATAGAGGTTGACCACCAGCAGATCGATCGGCGCGATGTCGTTGGCCTCCAAAGCCTGCACATGCTCGGGCAGGTCGCGGCGCGCCAGCAGCCCGCCATGGATGGTCGGGTGCAGCGTCTTCACGCGGCCGTCCATGATCTCTGGGAAGCCGGTATGGTCGGCGACCTCCGTCACCGGCACGCCGGCGGCGGCCAGCGCCTTGGCGGAGCCGCCGGTGGACAGGATCTCCACGCCATGGCCGGCCAGGAACTGCCCCAGCTCGACCAGCCCGGTCTTGTCGGAAACGGAAATCAGCGCGCGGCGGATGGTTACCAGATCGGCGTCGGCCATGGGTCGCTCCAGCGGTCGGGAATGTTGCGGCACCGTCTAGACCATGCGGGCGGGCGAGACAAGCGCCGGATCGCCGCAGCCGCTGATATACGGCGTCAATCCTGCGCTGTGTCTTTCTGCTTAAGGCGCGATTCGCGGATACCGATATAGGTCGCGGCGCCGAAAATCATCGCGCCGCCGACATAGGTCCAGGCATCCGGGATTTCCGCGAACAGCAGATAGCCCAGCGCCGTTGTCCAGATCAGCTTGGCGAAATCCACCGGCAGCACGGTGGAGGCATCGGCCTCATGCAGCGCCTGGTTCATGCAGGTCTGTGCGATGGTGCCCAGGAAGGCGATCAGCCCGAGCGCCGCATATTGATCCAGCGTCGGCCATTGCCAGAAGGGGATGGCGGCGACCAGCGTCATCGGCGCCATGAAGATCGCCATATAGGCGGTGATGGCGACGCTGGATTCGGTGGCCGACAGCTTCTTGATGCACAACAGCGCCAGCGCCCACATGGCGGAAGAGAAAAGCACCAGCATCGAGCCGGTGTCGATCTCGACGAGGCCTGGCCGCAGGATCACCAGCGTGCCGGCGAAGCCGACGATCATCGCCATCCAGCGCCGCATCCGCACCACCTCACCCAGGATCAGCGCGGCGCCCAGCGTGGCGAATAGCGGCGCGGAAAAGCCCAGTGCCGTCACCTGCACCAGTGGGGTGATCGACAAGGCGAAGAAGAAGCTGAGCATCGCCACCGTGTTCAGCGCGCCGCGCAGGGCGTAGAGCCCCAGCCGCTGGGTGCGCAACACGCTGAAGCCGACCCGTTGCAGCACCGGCAGCAGCAGGATCAGCATGAAGAAATTGCGGAAGAAGGCGATCTCGAACGGATGCAGCCCGGTCGAGGCGTGACGGATCGCGGCATGCATCGAGGCAAAGGCGGCTGTCGCCGCCAGCATCAGCAGAAGGCCCTTCAGGGCCGGCGGCAGACGATGATAGGCGTTCAGCAAGGCGAGGCCCCTTCACGGCTCCGATGAATGGGCCGGTTATTCTCCGGGTTCGACCTTGCGCAGGGCAAGCTGTTCGCCCTGATATTCCGGCACCAGCCGGCGCACCAGGGCCAGGGTCTGATCGGTGCGGCGGGTGCGCGCCGCCTCATTGAGTTCGTCCAGAGCGCGATTGAGCAGCGCATGGTCGGCGGTGCGTGGCGTGGCGATCTGCAGGCCGTTCAGGCTGGTCGGCAGCAGCGCCTCCTGGCCGTGAAACAGCTCCTCATGTAGCTTCTCGCCGGGGCGCGGACCGGTATAGACGATATCGATATCGACACCCGGCGTCAGGCCGGCCAGCCGGATCATCTGCTGCGCCAGGTCGAGGATGCGGATCGGCTCGCCCATGTCGAGCACGACAATGGCGCCGCCCTCCTCGACATGCGGGTCAGTTAGGGTGCAGGCCTGCAGCACCAGTTCCACCGCCTCGCGCACGGTGAGGAAATAGCGCTTCATCTCCGGGTCGGTCACGGTCAGCGGCCCACCGCGCGCCAGCTGGCGCTGGAACAGCGGTACGACTGAACCGGTGGAGCCCAGCACATTGCCGAACCGCACGGTGGTGAAGCGGGTGCGCGGCCCGCCGGCACGGCGGCGCTCCAGAATGTCCAGCGACTGGCAATAGGCTTCGGCCAGCCGCTTGGTGGCGCCCATCATGCTGGCCGGGTTGATTGCCTTGTCGGTGGAGATCAGCACCATGGTCGGCACGCCGGATTCGACGCAGGCATCAGCGATGTTGCGGGTGCCGATGACGTTGGTCAGCACGCCCTCGTTCGGGTTCGATTCGACCATCGGCACATGCTTCAGCGCGGCAGCATGAAACACCACATCCGGCCGCTCGCGGGCAAAGACGTCCGAGACCCGGGTGCGGTCGCGCACATCGCCCAGAATCGCCACGCGGGACAGGTCGGGATGGCGCTCCGAAACTTCGAGATCGATCTCGTAGAGCTGGAACTCCGAATTATCCATCAGGGTGAGGCGCGCCGGCCCCAGATCGCTGATCTGACGCACCAGCTCGCCGCCGATGGTGCCGCCAGCACCGGTCACCAGCACCCGCCGGCCGGCGATCAGCGCGCTCACCGCATCGCGGTTCAGCACAGTCTGCGGCCGGCCGAGCAGATCCTCGACATCAATCGGCTTGATTTCGATTTCGGTATCGAAACGGCCTTCCAGATTGGTCAGCCGTGGCAGGCGCGACAGCTTGATGCCCAGCTTGTCGCCAATCGCCAGCAGCTCGCGGACATCGGTGCCCTCGACGCGCTTGGGCGTGATGATCATGCGTTCTGGACGCTGGCCGCGCCGGTCCAGTTCCTCGACGATGCGGGGCAGGTCCTCGAAGGTGCCCATCACCGCGATCTCGCGGATTTTGCGGCCGACCCGGCCCGCCTTGTGGTCGATGGCGCCGACCACCCGGTAAGGGGCAGGGCGCAGGCGGCTCATCTCGCGGATGAACAGGTCCGCCTCGTCGCCAGCACCGACCAGCAGGACCGGAACGCGGCGCTGGCTGTCACTTTCCAGAAGGCCCAGCAGGGCATGGTCCTTCAGCACCCGGTACAGCAGGCGCGGCCCCGACAGCAGGGCGGTCATCACGAACAGGTTGATGATGACCAGCGACCGGGGAATATCCTCCAGGCGGGTGATCAGGAACAGGGCGGCCAGGAAGATCAGGTTGGTCAGCAACACCGCGCGCAGAATCTGCACGGCGTCGCCGACCGAGGCATAGCGCCAGATGCTGCGGTCCAGCCGCACCGTCGCCAGCACGGCAATCGCGGTCGCCATGAAGACGCCGAAGGCTAGCAGGACGGTCCGGCGGTCCAGCGTCACCACCGCATCGCCGAACCGCAGATACAGCGACAGCAGAAAGGACACCGCCGCCATGACGATGTCGTGCAGGTAGGTGACAATAATCCGCTGTACTTGGCGGTTCGTCACTGCCGTGCCCCGATTTGCATGACGGGCGAGACCCTCAGCTGTCAATCCAGAACCGAAACTAGCACGCTCTCGGATGGTATCCTACAAGCCGTTCAGAGTGTTGGCTTGCACGGTCCGGAGGAGGGCCTGCTCCATGTCAAACGGGTGACACCAGGACAGGGTTGCCGAAAACCGTGACGCATCGACCGAAAAACTGCCGACCAGCCTTCGGCCGGCCTCCGGTCCGAGGGCCAGCCGCAGCAGCCCGGCGGGGCCGGGGACCAGCAGTGGCCGCCGTCCGGCGGAGATGCGTAGCCGTCCGATCAGCTGCGCCAGCGATAGTTCCTCCGCATCATTCAGGAGGAACCGCTGGCCGCCGGAGACCGGATGGGTTTCCAGACAACGCCTTATGGCGTCTACCATATTACCGACATAAAGCATCGCCCGCCGATTGTCGATACTGGCGACGGGCAGCGGCAGTGGAATCAGCGCCAGTCGAAGCAGCCGGGCGAAATTGCCGCCGGCACCGGGTCCATAGACCAGCGGCGGGCGCAGGATGGTGGCGCCAGGCAGGGCCGCCAGAACCGCCTCCTCCGCCTCCAGCTTGTAGCGCGCATAGGGCGTGGCCGGGGCTGGCATGTCGCTGTCGTCGAAGGACCGGCCGGGCGGCGTCTCCTCGCCCATCACCTTGGCGCTGCTGACCTGCACGAAACGCCCGATGCCGGCGTCCGAGGCGGTACGGGCCAGGGCTATAGCGCCCTCGACGGTGATGCGCCGCAGGCTGGGTTCGTCCAGTCCGCTCTGGTCAGCGGGCGAGGCAAGATGGATGACCGCATCGATGCCTTCCAGCGCCGGGCGCCAGTCCGTTGCCGGTCCAATATCGCCGACGATGACAGGCTCCATGCCCTCTGGGAGCGGTGTGGATGCGGGAGTGGGCCGTCGCAGCGCCGCACGGACGCGATGGCCATGTGCCAGCAGATGCTGGCTGAGCGCCCGCCCGAGATAGCCGCCGGCGCCGGTGACGAGAATATGCATGGACTAGCGGCTGCCCTTCGGTTGCGCGCGGGCCATCCAGGCCAGCAGCCCGGCAGTGACCAGCAGCGCTCCGGCCAGCGCCGGCGCCTCATGGCCATGGGTGGCCAGTGCGGACAGGACAATCAGCAGGCTATTGCCGATGGCGACACGCAGGCTGACAGCGGCATGGCTGAAACCGCGCCGGACCGCCTGCTGGTAGAAATGCTCGCGGTGGCCATGCCAGAATTTCTCGCCGCGCAGGATACGGCGGACCAGCGTGATGCTGGCATCGGCGAGGTAATAGGCCGGCAGGATCAGCGCCGCCGCCCACTGCCCGCCGGCCGCCGCGGCCAGCAGCAGGAAACCCAGCAGGAAGCCCAGCGGCACGCTGCCGACATCGCCCAGGAACAGCCGCGCCGGGTGCCAGTTGAACCACAGGAAGCCGGCTGCTGCTGCTGCCAGCATCAGCAGCGGCGGCTGCCAGTCGGCGAGGGCAGTGGTCAGCGGTGCCAGCAGGGCGAGGCCAAGCGCCAGCGCCACCGTTTGCACGCCGGCCAGCCCGTCGATCCCGTCCATGAAGTTGAACAGGTTCACGAACCACAGCCACAGCAGAAGCGTGGCCAGCATATCCAGCCAGCCGGGCAGCAGACCCTGAAAGACCGGGCCGATATCGGCCAGCGCCAGCATGCCCAGCAGGACCGCGAGAAACTGCGCCAACAGGCGGGTGGTAGCCTTCAGGTCGAACAGATCGTCGAGGAAGGAAACGGCGGCCAGCCCAGCCGCCGCCGCCAGCAGCAGCGCCATGACCGGCAGCAGCGCCGGCATGGTCAGCGCATAGGCGATCCAGCCGATGGCCAGCGCCGCCAGGACGGCGATGCCGCCACCGCGCGGCACCGCGACGTTGTGGCTGGACCGCCGGTTCGGATGGTCGAGCACGGCATGGCGCAGCAGCAGGCCCAGCACGGCGCGCGTCGCCATTGCCGCCAGCAGCAGCACCCCGAGCGGGGCTGCCATCGACCAGACCCAGCCTGCGGCCATTCCTTCGCGCCTTTCTTCTCAGTCCTGTTCCGGCGGCGTCTTGTCTGGTGCGCGCTTTTCCTCGCGCCGCAACGCCCATTTCACAGTCGTTCCGCTACCGGAAAGAGTGCCGGACAGCACGATCTGCTGGTTGCGCTTCATCTCGCCGCGCTGGCCGAGATAGACGCTGTCCGCCAGCTCCATCGCCGCACCAGCGCTGCGTAGCCGCCAGCCCTGCCCGCCGGGCAGGCGCAGCAGCACGAAGGCCCCGTTCTGGCTGAGCGAGGCCTTCACCTTCGGGTGCAGATGGAAGCGGATGGCGAAGCGTTCGCCGCCGCTGCCCGTCAGCATGTCCTCGCCGCGCACATCGGCGCCATCGGCTGAGAGGAACAGCCGGCGCTGGTGGGTCAGCATCAGCCGCTCCGCATAGCCGTCATGGCTGGCGTCGATCAGCTGGTCGCCATCCTGTTCCTGGCGCTGGGCGGTAACGTGCTCCGGTCCCCGGGCCAGTGTGCCATCCTCCAGGATTTCGGCGGAATTCACGTCGCCCACGATCAGCGTGGAATGGGCGGCGGTGGCGCGTTGCGCCCGGTTCCAGTCGGGCCGGCCAGAAGCGGCGCCGCAATTCACGATCAGCCGCTCCTTGCCGACGCTCATCTCGAAGGACAGGGTGCCGGCATGGGCGCAGCCATCCAGGGCACCGGGCCGGCCGGCATCGACGATCAGCAGCGTGCGGGCGGCGGATAGCCGGTGGAAACCCGACGCCCCGGGGTCGTTCTGGGGACGGATCTTCGCTTCCGATTGCGCCAGGACGGCGTCGATCAGCAGCGTATCCTCCTCATTGCTGTCGTTGAATAGGGCCAGCCCGCCATCGCCGTGGCGCAGGGCCCGCAGCATCGCCGCCATACGCTCGATGGCGGCCTCGACGGCGTCTGGAACGTTGCTGCCGCTGGCGCGCAGGCAGGCGCGGATATCGATCAGGTCACGCAGCACAGCGAGGTGGCGCGACGGGCTGCGTGAGGCGTGGCAGCCATCGGCCAGGATCTGCACCGACAGCCGCTCCGACAGCAGCCGCTTGCCCAGTGCCAGCCAGGCCTTTTCCTCGGGCAGGGCGGTGCCGGCGTAAACCAGACCCTTGGCGGCCTGTACCAAGCCAGTGCCATCGCCTACCGTCGTCGCAACCCGGCCGAGATGGCGGGCCTGCCGGAACAGGCTGTCCAGGAAGCGGGCGCGGAACTCGTCGTCGGCGCTGGCGCAGAAGAAATCGTGATGGCTGATCCAGTTGGCGATGCGCTCGCCCAGAATGTCGGCTTCCCAGGCGAAGCTGTCCCAGTCGTCGTAACGGTCGGTCCAGTCCGCCACCAGCTCACGCGCGCGGCGCCTCGCCATGTCACCACCGACCTGGCGCAGGTCGCGCAGCCAGGCGAAGCCGTTCAGGGCGGCCTGCCAGTCACCGGTGGCGTTCTCCGGCACCCAGGCGTCGGGATCGCGGGGGTCCGCCGACAGCAGCACCACATGGCCGAGCAGCGAGAAGCGGCCCTCCAGGATCATCCGGCCATGGTCGGAATTGCCGGGCCAGCTATCGGAGGGGACGGCGGCAATACGGTCGGGCACGCGGCCGGCGAGCATGTAGCGGTAGAGCGGCGTGCCGTAGGCGAAGGTCCTGACTGTCCGCCAGAGACCGCCCGGCCTGCCGCCTTGATGCCCGCCGCTGCTCTCGCGCGTGCCGCTCAACCCTATTTGCCCCTCAAGGTCTGGATGTTGGTGGCATAGGCGGCGGTGCCGCCGGCGAAAGTGGCGGTGCCGGCCACCAGCACATCGGCGCCGGCGGCAATCACCTGCGGCGCGGTGCGGGCATTGACCCCGCCATCGACCTCAAGCTCGATTACTCGGCCACTGTCGTCGATCATCCGGCGCAGCCGCGCAATCTTGCCAAGCTGGCTGTCGATGAAGCTTTGCCCGCCGAAACCGGGATTGACGCTCATCACCAGGATCAGGTCAATGTCGCCCATCAGATATTCGACCGCCTCGACCGGCGTTGCCGGGTTCAGCACGATGCCGGCCTTCTTGCCCAGCGACTTGATCAGCTGGACCGTGCGGTGCGGGTGCGGGCCAGCCTCCGGGTGGAAGCTGATGATGTCAGCGCCGGCCTCGGCAAAGGCTTCGATGAAGGAATCGACCGGCGAGATCATCAGATGCACGTCGAAGGGCAGCGGGCTGTGCGGGCGCAGCGCCTTCACCACCAGCGGGCCGATGGTGAGGTTCGGCACGAAATGCCCGTCCATCACATCGACATGCACATAGTCGGCGCCAGCCTCCGTCAGCGCGCGCACTTCCTCACCCAGGCGGGCGAAATCGGCCGACAGGATGGAGGGGGCAATCTTCACGGGTCGAGACATGCTGCGTTCCTTATCCCTTTAACCAAGACGCCGCAAGCGCGCGGCATAGAATCCATCAACTCCGCCCTCATCCGCAAGATGGGAGGGCAGGGTGCGCACATCGCCGTCCGGGGTCACGCACTCGGCCCAGCCGCCAATCTCGGCCGGATCGACCGGAACCCGCTCCCACTTGCCCGCAGCGCGACCGAGCAGGGCGGCGATGCGCTCCTCCCCCTCTGCCGGCAGCAGCGAGCAGGTGGCATAGACCATCAGCCCGCCCGGTTTCACAAGCTTGGCGGCATGATCGAGCAGCCGGTCCTGCAGGGCCGCCAGCTTGGTGACATCGGCGGGCGTCTTGCCCAGCGCCACATCGGGATGGCGGCGGATCGTGCCGGTGGCGCTGCACGGCGCGTCCAGCAGCAGCGCGTCGGCGGGTTCATTGGGGGTCCATGCCGTACCATCGGCGGCCTCTGTCGTGGCGGAAAGGCCGAGGCGCTGTAGATTGCGCGACAGCCTTTCCAGCCGTTTCGCAGAACGGTCAATTGCGGTGACCCGGGCGCCGGCGGCGGCCAGCTGCGCCGTCTTGCCGCCGGGCGCGGCGCACAGATCGATCACATCCTTGCCGGCAACATCTCCCAGCAGCCGGGCCGGCAGGGCGGCGGCGGCGTCCTGCACCCACCAGGCGCCTTCCTCATAGCCGGGAAGATCGGCGATGGCGCCGCCGAAGCCACGACGGATGGTGCCGGTCGGCAGCAGGGTGCCTTCCAGCCGTTCGGCCCAGAGTGCGGCATCGGCCTTCACGCTGATGTCGAGCGGCGGCTCGGTCAGGTTGGCGGCGGCGATGGCGCGGGCGGTCGCCTCGCCATAAGCGCCGGCGAGTGCGTGCCACAGCCAGTCCGGCATGTTCAGCCATGCGGCTTCCTGGCTTTCCAGCAGGGCCTTGCCCTCGCGGTCCAGCCGGCGCAGCACCGCGTTCGCCAGCCCCTTGAAGCCGGCATGGCGGGTCTTTGCCAGCAGCGAGACGGCGGAATCGATGGCGGCATGGGCTGGCACATCGAGAAACAGCAATTGCGTGACGCCCAGCCGCAGGGCGTGGCGCACCGGCTGGGCCGAGGCCGGCAGCGGCTTTTCCAGGCAATGCGCGATGAGGGCGTCGGTCTGGCCCAGCCGCTTCAGCGCCGTGCTGGCGATCAGCCGGGCGAAGCCCCGGTCGCGGGCTGACAATCCGTTGCCCGCCGCCTCGTCGAACGCTTCCTCCAGCGGCCGGTTGCGGTCCAGAACGGCGGATAGCGTGGCCAGGGCCACGGCGCGGTCTGCATAGGAACGGGGCATGGCCTGCTTCAGTAATGTCCGGTTTCGCCGGCGGGATTGCCGAAAGGCGGAAAATCGGTCATTCCGCTGGTCTGGCGATGATGGTCGAGCGCCCAGTGCACGCTGGGGAAGGCGATTTCCTGCCAGGGGATCTCCTCCCAGCGGAACAGCGCCACTTCCTGCGATTCCTCACCCGCCGCGACCTCGGGCGACAGCAGCCGGGCGCGGTAGATCAGCTGCACCTGGCTGATGCGGGGAATGTTATAGACCGCCAGCAGCCGGTCGATTTCGATGCGCGCGGTTGCCTCCTCGAAGGCTTCGCGGGCGGCACCGGCTTCCGTCGATTCGTTCAGTTCCAGATAGCCGGCCGGCAGCGTCCAATAGCCGATGCGCGGCGCAATGGCGCGGCGGCACAGCAGGATGCGGTCCTCATGCAGGCACACGGCACCGACCACGATCTTCGGATTGTCGTAATGGATGAAGCCGCAATCGTCGCAGATCAGCCTTGGCCGGTTGTCGCCCTCGGGCACGCGCCGGTTCACAGGCCCCTTGTTGAGGGCGGAATCCAGGGGCGTTTCGCCGGTCCGGGCATCGGGCCTGTCTGAGGGGTCGCGCGACATGCGCCTAGATTTGGCGGGCTTTGCCGGCGGCGGCAAGCAGAAATACCGGCCCTGCGCGCTGGGAGGCTATCGGGAGGCAGGCATGAAAAAGGCCGGCAAAGGCCGGCCCTTGAGGCATGGAGGCAGATTTGGCTCAGACGGTGATGTCGAGCTGGCTGCCGCGGCCTTCCGCATTCGCCTGGCTGGCCTGCTGGGCATTGCGGGCATCGAACAGGCGACCGCCATTGCGCTGCTCGTTCTCGCGGGCGCGCTCATCCTGGCGCTGCCGTTCGACGACCTGACGATTGCTGCTGACCGCCTCCGGTGTCACCTGCACGGGCTCGCCACGAATTTCCGCAGGGCGCGGGGCCGCTACGGTCGTGGTGGGCGTCGGTGCGACAGTCGGGGTAAACGGTTGCAACATTACAAATACTCCTACGCCCATAAGATAGTCCTGATGCGGGGCAAATACAAGGTCCGGCCGGGTTTGCCGGAAAGCCGGATCTGGAATCCCCGGGAACAGGGCATTGTCGGACCCTGCCAACACCCCACATAAAGGCGTGCGACGGCGGGCCGCATGGATTTTGTGGGCCCGCTGCTTCTATAAGAAGAGCTTGCAATTAACCTCCCGGTTCTTTTCCGACCGTTGCGAAAGACTGCCCGATGTCTTCCACCCTTCTGCGCCGCGCCCTGCTGATCTTCATCGCTGGCGCTCTCGTGCTGCTGGTCGCCTTGGCGGGCCGCGTCTACATGATGATGCAGCAGGATGCGCCGCAGGGCACGGCGGCGCTGATCGGCGGGCCGTTCGAGCTGGTCGATCAGGACGGCAAGCCGCGCCGCGACAGCGACTTCCGGGGCCAGTACATGCTGGTGAATTTCGGTTACACCTATTGCCCGGATGTCTGCCCGCTGGGGCTGCAGGTGATGGCGCAGGCCATGGACATGCTGCCGGAAGAAAAGGTGCAGAAGCTGACGCCGATCTTCATCACCGTCGATCCGGCGCGCGATACGGTGGAGCAGATGAAGAACTATGTCGGGTTCTTCCATCCGCGCATGGTCGGCCTTACCGGCACGCCGGAGCAGGTGGCCACCGCCGCCAAGGCTTACCGGGTCTATTACAAGAAGGTGGAGAGCGAGAGCGCCGCCGACTATCTGATGGACCACAGTGCCATCATCTATCTGATGGGTCCGGACGGTAAGTATCTTGCGAATTTCACGCATGAGACTCCGCCGGAACGGATGGCAGAGACCCTAAACAAGATGCTATAAGGCGCGCGGCAGCGCCGCCGCTTGATTCGCGGCGCCTTTCCTTCATAGAGTCGTGAAAGCGCTTACAACATTCTTCAGGAGACCCCGAAATGAGCACCCTGACCGGCCCGGCGGGCGTTGTCGCCGCCAGCCTTACCGCCTTCAAGCCCGATCTTTCCATCGATACGGAGCGCACCCTCGCGCACGCCAAGTGGCTGCTGGCCAATGGCTGTGACGGCGTGCTGATCTTCGGCACCACCGGCGAGGCGAACTCGCTGTCCGTCGCCGAGCGGCTGGAGGTCATCGAGGCGATCGGCAAGTCCGACCTGCCGAAGGACAAGCTGATGATCGGCACCGGCTGCTGCGCCATTCCGGATACGGTCGCCCTGTCGAAGGCCGCTCTCGCGGCGGGCGTGGTGCGCCTGCTGATGCTGCCGCCCTTCTACTACAAGAACCAGTCCGAGGACGGGCTGTATGCCGCCTTCGCCACCGCCATCGACCGGATCAACGATCCGCGGATGAAGATATTCCTGTACCACTTCCCGCAGATGTCGGGCGTGCCGATCCCGGATGCCGTCACCGCGAAGCTGATCAAGAACTACCCCGGCATCGTGGTCGGCATGAAGGACAGCTCCGGCGATTTCGAGCATATGAAGAAGATGCTGACCGAGCATCCCGGCTTCGAGCTGTATTCCGGCACCGAGAAGTATCTGCTGGATGTGCTGCGCCTGGGCTCGCCCGGCACGATTTCGGCCACGGTGAACGTGACCTGCGCACAGGCGGCGAAGGTGTTCGCCAATTGGAAGAGCGCCGATGCCGATGCGCTGCAGGCGGAAATGACCGCGCAGCGCGTCGCCATGGAAAGCGCGCCGGCGGCCAGCGCCATGAAGGAGATGATCGCCCGGCAGACCGGCGATGCCGCTTGGCGTCCGGTGCGTCCGCCCTTCGTCGCGATCTCCGACGAACGCTATGCGGCGCTGGAGGAGAAGCTGGCCCAGACCCAGTTCCGCTTCCCCGGCACCCAGGCCAAGGCTGCCGAGTAAGCTTTCGGCGCATGCAATAAGAAAAGCCCCGCTCGCAAGAGCGGGGCTTTTTCATGTGATGGCAGGTCCGGTCAGGCGGCGCGCGGGGCTTCCCACTCGGCCAGCTTCTTCAGATCGGCAAGGCCGGTCTCGAACGCCCCGCCTACCATCTTCTCGGAATTGCACACGAGGCTGAACGCCTTGCCGGCGAAGTTCATCGGGCCTTCCATCGCCCAGGTGAGCTTTGTCCCGCCCTGTGCCGGCTCCAGCGTGAAGATGACGCGGTTGCTGGCCTTCATCGGACGGCTCATCTCCAGGGCCAGGGCGATATGGCTGTGCGGCACGCTTTCGACGATGCGGATGCTGCCGGTCCCGCATTGCCGGCTGCCGTCCCAGGCGAGGGTCGCGCCAACCCCCTGGTCGGGGCCGGTGAAGACGCGCTTCATGTTCGGGTCCGTACGCTCGAAGGGCGACCAGTCGACGCCGCGCCGTGGGTTGTTCAGGATGGCGAAGACGGTCTCCGGCGGTGCGTCGATCAGCGTCGACCGGGCGATGCGGAAATGGTCCGGCCGCCGCGCCACGACCAGCGCCAGCAGGGCAATAGCTGCCAGAGCGGCAATCGTTACGATCCAGAAAAGAGTCATCTCAGCCTCCAAGTCTTAAAAGTTGATATCAACTTAAAATAAGACTGTCAAAGCCGTAATCTTGCGAACCTCTAGCGATGCGCCATCACGATTCCGGCGACGATGGCGGCAAGCCCGGCCAGCAGCGACAGGGTCAGCGGTTCGTCGAGGAGCAGGACCCCCAGCAACGCCGCCGTCGGCGGGCTGAGCGCCAGGAACACGGCAACGCGGCTGGCCGGGGCGTGACGCAGTGCCCAGAGCCAGAGGAAGAAGAACACGCCGCTGCTGAGCCCGATGAAAAGGACAGCAAGGGCTGCGGTCATATCGATGGCGGTGAGGGGTGTGGTCCCCTGCTCCCACCAGGCCGGCAGCAGCAGCGACAGGATGGCTGCCGCCATCGCCAGCGCCCCGACCCGCACCACCGGATAACGGGCAAGGTAGGGGCGGTACAGCACGGAACATATGGCGCCGGTGACCGCACTGCCCAGCACCGCCAGCGCGCCGAGCCAGTCATTTCCGTCGCCGGTCGGCGCGGCCAGTGTCTCACCCAGCGCCAGCCCGACGCCGATGAGTGTCAGCATCACGCCCAGACCCTTGGCGCCGCTCAGCTTTTCCTGCCCGATCAAGGCGGCCAGCAACAGCGTCAGCAAAGGCATGCTGGCAAAGACCAGGGCGGCGCGGGCGGCGGTGGTGTATTGCAGGCCGATATTCAGCAATGCCACCAGCAGCGCGAACTGGCCTATGCCCAGCAGAACGATGGCCAGCAGGTCGCGGGGCGCAAAGCGTGTCCGTGGCGCCAGCAGGGCAGGGGCCAGCAGGACCGCTAGCCCCAGCGCATAGCGGAGCAGCGTCAGCGTTGCCGGGCCTGTCTGCTCCACCGCATAGCGGCTGGCGACTAGGGTCGCGCCGACTTGGATGCCAGTGCCGGCGGCGGCCAGCCCGGCCAGCCGCGCGGTTCGCCGGTCGATTGCCGGCGCGCCTGTCACAAATCGCGCTCCCAGGTTTCGCCCACCAGATCCTTGCCGAAGCTGTGGTGCGGCTCGGAGGCGACCAGACGGAAGCCAGCTTTCACGTAGATGTGCCGGGCGGCATGCAGCACATCATTGGTCCACAGGATCATCCGGCGATAGCCGGCCTGGCGGGCGAAGCGCAGGCATTCCTCCACCAGCCGGGCGCCGATGCCGAGCCCGCGGGCCTTGGGATCGACGATCACCAGCCGCAGCTTCGCGGTCTCCGTATCCTGCCGGACCACGAACGCCGATCCGACGCGCTCCCCGGCGATCTCGGCCATCCAGCAGCAATCGCCTGCCGGATCAAAGTTGCGCAGGAACGTCGCCGCCACCTCGGCCACCAGAGCCTCGAAGCTGATGTCCCAGCCATATTCCTCGGCATAGAGTTCGGCATGGCGCTGGATCACCCAGCCGATATCGCCCGGCCGATGCGGCCGCAGGAGATAGGCGGGGGGCTGCAGGGCCTCACCGGACAGCAGGGTCTCAGCCGTTTCCAGCGATGACACCAGCCTTTGCCGCGCGGCTTCCGGCAGCGTGTCGAGGAGATCGCCGATCTCGTCATGACTGCGCGCATTGAGCTGAGCGAAGGCGGCCTGCCCCTCCTCGGTCAGGGACAACAACGTGCGGCGGGCATCCTCCGGCGACGGGCGCCGCGCAAGGATGCCCTTATCCTCCAGCCCCTTCAGGACGCGGCTCATATAGCCGGCGTCGAGGCCGAGATCGGCACCAAGATCGCTGGCGGTCAGCGGTGCATGCTGCGCCAGCTCATAGATGATTCGGCCTTCGGTCAGGGAATAGGGACTGCCGAGCAGCCCCTCATGCAGCACGCCGATACGCCGGGTATAGAAGCGGCTGAAGCGGCGGATCGCCGCGATGCGCTGTTCACGAATAGTCTCTTCCATGCCCGACCCTCCTGATCAGAAGGATCGAGCATGATTTATTTATTTGCCGATGGCAACCAATCCGCTGCTGATAGCAGGGATCAGTTCAGCCGCTTCTGGCTTTCCTTGTCGAACAGATGCAGCTCATTGTCGGCCGGGCGCAGGTGCAGCGTGTCGCCGGCCCGGAACTGCGCCACGCCGGGCAGGCGGGCGGTCAGATGCGCCTCGGTGCCCTGGATCGAGCCATAGACCAGCGTGTCGGCTCCCAGCATCTCCACCAGATCGACCGCGACTTCCAGCGTGCCCGGGGCGGCTTCGGCCTGCTGCTGGAGATGTTCCGGGCGAATGCCCAGCACCACCGGCTTGCCATCGGCAGCACCGCGGACCCCGCCATTCAGCGGCAGCATCACGCCGCCCAGATCGGCGGTGCGGCCGCCGTCGGACAGGGTGGCCGGCAGGAAGTTCATAGAGGGCGAGCCGATGAAGCCGGCGACGAACATGGTGGCCGGCTTCTCATAGACCTCCAGCGGCGTGCCGATCTGCTCGGCGACACCCAGATTCATGACCACCAGCCGGTCGGCCATGGTCATCGCCTCGACCTGGTCGTGGGTGACGTAGATCGAGGTGGTGCCGAGGCGCCGCTGCAGCCGCTTGATCTCCACGCGCATCTGCACGCGCAGCTTGGCGTCGAGGTTGGACAGCGGCTCGTCGAACAGGAAGACGGCCGGCTCGCGCACGATGGCGCGGCCCATGGCGACACGCTGGCGCTGGCCGCCGGACAGCTGGCGGGGATAGCGCTCCAGCAGCTGGCCGATCTGCAGCAGGCTGGCGGCATCCTGCACCCGCTTTTCGATCTCGGCCTTCGGCAGGCCCTTGATCTTCAGCCCATAGGCCATGTTGGCATAGACCGTCATGTGCGGGTACAGCGCGTAGTTCTGGAACACCATCGCGATGTCGCGGTCCTTCGGCTCCAGCTGGTTCACCACGCGGTCGGCGATCGAGATGTCGCCACCGGTGATTTCCTCCAACCCGGCCACCATGCGCAGCAGGGTGGACTTGCCGCAGCCCGACGGGCCGACCAGCACGATGAACTCGCCATCGGATATATCCATGTCGATCCCGTGGATCACCTGGGTATCGCCGTATTTCTTGAAGACGTTCTTCAGATGGACGTCAGCCATCGGTGTTGACCCTTCCAAGCCTTACTTTTCGGTTTCGACCAGGCCTTTGATGAACAGGCGCTGCATGAAGACGACAATGGCGACAGGCGGCAGCATGGCCAGCATGGCGGTCGCCATGACGGCCGGCCAGTCGGTGAAATCGTCCACGCCGATCATGTGGCTGATGCCCATGACGATGGTGTTCATGTCCTTGTCGGTGGTGATGAGCAACGGCCAGAGATACTGGTTCCAGCCATAGATGAAGAGGATGACGAACAGGGCGGCGATGTTGGTGCGCGACAGCGGCAGCACCACGTCGCGGAAGAAGCGCATCGGCCCGGCGCCGTCGATGCGCGCGGCTTCCAGCAGCTCGTCCGGGATCGTCATGAAGAACTGCCGGAACAGGAAGGTCGCGGTCGCCGACGCGATCAGCGGAATGGTGAGGCCGCCATAGGAATTCAGCAGCCCCAGATCGGCCACCACCTCGAAGGTGGGCAGGATGCGCACCTCCACCGGCAGCATCAGCGTGATGAAGATCGTCCAGAAGCACAGCATCCGGAACGGGAAGCGGAAATAGACGATGGCGAAGGCCGAGGTCAGCGAGATCGCGATTTTGCCGATGGCGATGACCAGCGCCATGATCAGGCTGTTCAGCATCATCTGCCCGACCGGCACCACCTTGCTCGACCCCTCGAACAGGGCGCGCGTGTAATTGTCGATCAGATGCGGCCCTGGCACCAGCGGCAGGGGCGGCTGCAGGATCTCGCCCTGCGTCACCGTGGAGGCGACGAAGGTCACGTAGAGCGGAAAGGCGACAATAGCGATTCCGCTCAGCAGGATGATGTGGCTGAGGATCGTCAGTCCGGGGCGGCGTTCGATCATGGCGCGTTCCTCAGTAATGCACGCGGCGTTCGATATAGCGGAACTGCACGACGGTCAGCGTGATGACGATCGCCATCAGGATGACCGACTGCGCCGCCGAACCGCCGAGGTCGAGGCTGACGAAACCGTCCGAGAACACCTTGTACACCAGCGTCTCGGTCGCCTTGCCGGGACCGCCCTTGGTGACGGCATGGATGATGCCGAAGGTGTCGAAGAAGGCATAGACGATGTTAACGACCAGTAGGAAGAAGGTGGTCGGGGACAGCAGCGGGAACACGATGGTCCAGAACCGCCGCGACGGGCCGGCGCCATCAATGGCAGCCGCCTCAATCAGCGATTTCGGAATTGCCTGCAGCCCGGCCAGGAAGAACAGGAAATTGTAGCTGATCTGCTTCCAGGCGGCGGCGAACACAATCAGCGTCATGGCCTGGTTGCCGTTCAGCACATGGTTCCAGTTATAGCCCATCTGCTTCAGCCAGAAGGCGACGAGGCCGGTCGACGGGTTGAACATGAACAACCACAGCACGCCGACGATGGCCGGGGCCACGGCATAGGGCCAGATCAGCAGGGTGCGGTAAGCGTCGGTGCCCTTGATGACGCGGTCGGCCATGACGGCCAGCACCAGCGCCATGCCGAGCGACAGCGCCGTCACCGAGATGCTGAACACGGCTGTGGTCTTGAAGGAGGAGAAATACAGCGGATCGCTCAGCAGGTTCTCGAAATTCTCGAACCAGACGAACTCGCTCGACAGGCCGAATGCGTCCTCGATGAGGAAGGACTGGTACAGCGCCTGGCTTGCCGGCCAGAGGAAGAACACAGCCGTAATCACAAGCTGGGGAAAGACCAGGGCCAGCGGCAGCAGGCGCTGGCGGAAGACGACGCGTTTTTCCATCGGGGCGGTCTGTTCTGCAGAAAAGGGCGAGGTTTGTGGCTTGGTAACGACTCAGGCGGCGCATCGCAAGGATGCGCCGCCCTCTGTCGTCGTCTTGAGCCGTCAGCGGGTTACTTGTTGGCCCGCTCGAAGCGGCGCAGCAGCTCGTTGCCACGGGCAACCGCATTGTCGAGAGCCGCCTTGGCGGTCTTCTGGCCGGACCACACGCCTTCCAGCTCCTCGTCGATGATGGTGCGAATCTGGTCGAAGCTGCCCAGGCGCAGGCCCTTGGAGTTATCGGTCGGGGCCTTGCCGGTCATCTGCTTGATGGCGATGTCGGTGCCCGGGTTCTTCTCGTAGAAGCCCTGGCTCTTGGTCAGCTCATAGGCGGCGTAGGTGATCGGCAGATAGCCGGTATTCTGGTGCCACTCGGCCTGCACTTCCGGCGAGGACAGGAAGTTCAGGAAGTTGGCCACACCCTTGTATTCCGCCGGGGAATGGCCGGTCATCACCCACACCGACGCGCCGCCGATGATGGTGTTGTAAGGCGCGCCCTCGACTTCGGCGTGGTAGGGCAGGTTGCTGATCGCGAAGTCGAACTTGGCCTCCTTCTTCACGCCTGCATAGCCGGCCGAGCTTTCGAACATCATGCCGCATTCGCCGCTGCGGAAGCGGGCGGCAGCCTCGTTGCGGCGGCCACCGTAGAAGAACTTGCCTTCCTTCGCCCAGGTACCCAGCATGTCGATGTGCTTCACCTGCACCGGGCCGTTGAAGGTCAGCTCGGCATCCATGCCCAGCATGCCGTTCGCCTTGGTGGCGAAGGGCTGGTTGTGATAGGCGCTGAGGTTCTCCAGCTGGGTCCAGGACTGCCAGGAGACGGTCATCGGACACTCGACGCCGGCGGCCTTCAGCTTGTCCACGGCGGCAGCGACCTCGGCCCAGGTCTTGGGCAGGGTGGCGGTGTCGATACCGGCCTTCTTGTACAGGTCCTTGTTCACATACATGACCGGGGTGGAGCTGTTGTACGGGAACGACAGCATCTTCCCGTCCAGCGTGCTGTAGTAGCCGGTCACGGCCGACAGATAGTTCTTCGGGTCGAACGGGAAGCCATTCTCGTTCATCACCTCATAGACCGGCTTCACCGCACCCTTGGCGGCCATCATGCTGGCGGTGCCGACCTCGTACACCTGCAGCAGGTGCGGCTGCTGCTTGGCGCGGAACGCGGCGACGCCGGCGTTCAGGGTTTCGGAGTAGTTGCCCTTGTTGGTGGCAACGACCTTGAACTCGCTCTGCGAGGCGTTGAACTTGTCAACCTGGGCCTGCAGCAGCTCGCCCAAGCGGCCGCCCATGGCGTGCCACCACTGGATTTCGGTCTGCGCATGGGCAGCGCTGGCGCCGGTGAGCGCGGTGGCGAGAACGCCAGCAGCGAGTGTAAACTTGCGGATGATCATTTCAGGTCCCCCCTTTATGGGCTGATCAGCGGTACGCTGGAGCCCTCTTGTAGGCTGAACTCATTATGCTCTCGCGACAAATTTGTGAAGCTTTTATTACAGCCGTGTGAGCGTCGGAGACTCTATTTCGACCGCGGATAAGGCCGCAAGCTTCGGATAGTGAAGCCTTTCCCGAAGGATGAGACTGGTGCCTGTGAAGCGGGATGACGAGGAGAAGATCATGCGGGCCCAGCGACAGGAAGCGGCGCCACAGAGGGCGGTCATGCAGCCGGCGGATGAAGAGGCACGCTGGCTGCAAGTTCTGGCACGCGATAGCGATGCCGATGGCCATTTCGTCTATGCGGTGAGCTCGACGGGGATCTATTGCCGGCCAAGCTGCCCCAGCCGCAAGCCCAAGCGCGAGAATATCGGCTTCTATGAATTGCCTGAAGCCGCCGAACAGGCGGGGTTCCGTGCCTGCAAGCGCTGCCGGCCGGAACAGGCTGCCCTTGCCGATCCGCGCATGGTGGCGGTACGCCGCGCCTGCCGGGAGATCGAGCGCACGGAACAGCCGGCACCCGATCTGGAGACGCTCGCAGCGGGTGCGGGCCTCAGCCCGTTCCATTTTCAGCGCCTGTTCAAGCAGCTGGTCGGGGTAACGCCGAAACAATATGCCGAAGCGCGCCGGCAGGCGCGGCTGCGCCACCATCTGCGCAAGGGCGAGGATGTGGCCAGCGCCCTCTATGGTGCCGGCTATGGCTCCAGCAGCCGTCTTTATGAGAAGGCGGGGGATTATCTCGGCATGACGCCGGCAGTCTATCGCAAGGGCGGCGAGGGGATGGCGCTGGGCTATGCGATGGCGGAGACGGCGTTCGGCCTGCTCTATGTCGGCGCGACGGAGCGCGGGCTGTGCGCGGTCGGCCTCGCCGATGATGCGGCGGAAGCACTGGCCGATCTTGCCGCCGAATTCCCGAAGGCTGCGCGGGTACCGGACCAGCAGGGGCTGGCGCCGGCGCTGGCGGCGATCCTGGCGCATCTGGACGGGCGCAGCCCGCATCTCGACCTGCCGCTCGACATCCGCGCGACCGCTTTCCAGCATCAGGTGTGGGAGGCGCTGCGCGTCATTCCGCGCGGCGAAACGCGCAGCTACAGCGAGATTGCGGCTGCACTCGGTCGGCCGGCGGCGGTGCGCGCAGTGGCGCGGGCCTGTGCCACTAATCCGGCGGCGCTGGTCATCCCCTGCCATCGGGCGGTGCGCCAGGACGGGTCACTGGCCGGCTATCGCTGGGGCATCGATCGCAAGCGCCGTCTGCTGGCGCAGGAGCGGAAGGTTTGACGCTGGATCAATTTTCTCTGATAATGTACTGAAATTCATGTTTATATTAACGGACTGTTAAACCAAAAGCTTAAAACTGGCGATTTTGAAGGCCTTCGCACTATCGCGGACGTAAGATCGAAGCCGATCCGGGTAATCGGGGATGCCGATTCCAGGCGGCGACAAGCTAATTGGCATATATCTCTAAAGCATGATAATGATGGGCCGAGGATAAGGCGTTCGGGGCTCCATGGCGGGAAAGCGGACAGCGGCACGGGCGAAAGCCGACACGCAGCGCCGTCGCACGAAAGGCGGCAATACAACGCCTCGATACGGAATAGCTCGATTTTTACTAAAATGGTCTTTTGTTTCCCTGGTCTGGCTCTCCATGCTGTTTGCCGGGGTGATGGGATACTTCGCCTATCAGCTGCCTGATATTTCCACCCTCAACGAACAGGCGCGCCGGCCCAGTGTGCAGCTGCTCTCGGCCGATGGCGCTGCCTTCGCCAGCTTCGGCGAGGTCTATGGCGAAACCCTGCCGGTCAAGCAGATGTCGCCGCACCTGCCGCGTGCCGTCATCGCCATTGAGGACCGGCGTTTCTACGATCATTTCGGTGTCGATCTGATCGGCCTGGCCCGCGCCAGTGTCGCCAATTTCCGCGAGGGCCGCGTGGTTCAGGGGGGCAGCACCATTACCCAGCAGCTTGCCAAGAACCTGTTCCTCACCTCCGAACGCAGCCTTGAGCGCAAGATCAAGGAAGTGATGCTGGCTCTCTGGCTGGAGCGGAAGTTCAGCAAGGACGAAATCCTCGGCATCTATCTGAACCGGGTCTATTTCGGCGCCGGCACTTATGGCGTTGATGCTGCGTCCCGGCGGTATTTCGGACGCAGCGCACGCGACCTCGATCTCTACCAGTCGGCCATGCTGGCCGGCCTGCTGAAGGCACCCTCGCGCTACAACCCGTCCCGCGACAAGGCGCAGGCCGATGGCCGCGCCCGGCAGGTGCTGGCGAGCATGGTGGAGGCTGGCCTGGCCGATTCGGCGGCCGCCGCCCGCGCGGCAAAGCAGGGCACGGCCATCGCCGTCGGCGCGCGGGGCGGCGATGGCGCGCGCTACTTCGCGGATTGGGTGCTGGATCGCGCCATGGGCTATCTCGGCCATATCGACCGCGACATCATCATCGTCACCACGCTGGACCCGGCCTTGCAGCGCGCCGCGGAAGAGACGCTCGACAGCGCGCTGGCGCGGGACGGCAAGGCCGCGAAGGCCGGCCAGGCGGCGCTGGTCGCGCTCGATCTTGATGGCGGGGTGCGGGCGATGGTCGGCGGGCGGGATTACGGCCAGTCGCAGTTCAACCGGGCAACCCAGGCGCAGCGCCAGCCCGGCTCGGCCTTCAAGCCCATCGTCTATCTGGCGGCCTTGCAGGCCGGCTGGGAACCGGCGGACAGCATCGATGACCAGCCGATCCGCATCGGTGACTGGAGTCCGGCTAATTTCGACGGTCGCCATCATGGCACGGTGACGCTGGCCGATGCCTTCGCGCAATCCTCGAACGTCGCGACCGTTCGGCTTGCCGAGCGTGTCGGCCGGTCGCGGGTGATCCAGACCGCGCGCCGCCTCGGCCTGTCGGGGGAACTGGCCAACCACCCCAGCCTGCCGCTGGGTGTCAACGAAGTCAGCCTGCTGGAGCTGACCGGTGCCTATGGCCCCTTTGCCAATGGCGGGCAGGGCGTCATCCCCTATGGCATCCGGGAAATCCGCGATGCCGACGGGCTGGTGCTGTTCCGTCATAACGGCTCGGGCATCGGCCCGGTCATGTCTCCGGCCGATGCGGCTGCCATGACCGACATGATGGTCGGTGTGATCTCCCGGGGCACCGGCCGCGCGGCGCAGCTCAGCCGGCCCGCGGCGGGCAAGACCGGCACCAGCCAGGATTATCGCGATGCCTGGTTCGTGGGCTATTCCAGCGATCTCATCACCGGCATCTGGATGGGCAATGACAATGCCGCGCCGATGAACAAGGTCACCGGCGGCGGCCTGCCGGCAAAGGCCTGGCAAAGCTTCATGGAGCGCAGCCATCAGGGGCTGCCGCCCAGCCCGCTGTTCGCCCATGCGCTGATGCGTATCCAGCAGGCCTCCGTCGAGCCGTCGCGGCCGGCGCTGGCAACGACCGGTGTCGCGCCGGGCAACCGCGTGGATGGCCTGTCCGGTGCGCGGGATTAGGGGTGTGTTGGACTCGAGACGGCCTGCGAGACAGGCATGAGCGGCCTCAGCCAGATCGGCCAGATCGATTACACCGTCATCTACACGCGCAATTTCGATGCGATGCGGCGCTTCTACGAAGAGGTAATGGGCTTCCCGCTCACGCGGACGCTCAGCGCGCGCTGGCTCGAATACAAGATTGGGCCGACCATCCTGGCGCTGACCACATATGGCGGGCGGTTCGACGACCCGCAATTGCCACCGGGTGCGCTTTCCGTGCAGTTGGCGTTCAGTGTTCCGCCTGAAGCTGTTGCGGTCTGCGCTGAGGAATTGCAGGCCAAGGGCGTGGCGCTCGAATCGCCGGTGACTGATCAGCCCTTCGGTCACCGGACCCTGTTCTTTAGGGACCCCGACGGCAATATCCTCGAAATCTATGCGGAAATCTGAGACGCCGGGCGCGCGGAATTAGCGCTTTCGTCTAGCGCTTCCTGGGCAGCACCAGAAACCGGAAGCTGAGCAGCGCCAGGATGGTCATGGCGGCGATGCTGGCCGTCATCGGGATGGCGGTGCCATCATGCCAGTGACCGACGCCGATGCCGACGATCGCGGCCATGCCCATCTGCAGGAACCCCATCAGCGCCGAGGCGGCGCCGGCCATCTGCGGATAGGGGCCGATGGCGCCGGCCATCGCGTTCGGCATGATCAGGCCGATTCCGGCCATGACCAGCGCGAAGGGCCCAACAATGCCGGCGACGCTGGGCAGGCCTGCCAGCACCAGCCCGGCCATGAAGGCCCCCGCCAGCGCGGCCAGCGTAGCGCCCAGCAGGATCAGCCGGTCGCCCCCCAGGCGCAGTGTCAGCCGCCCGGCGGCCAGCGCGCCGCTCATGAAGCCCAGTACCACGGCGGCGAAGCAGAAGCCGAAATATTCCTCCGGCACGCCCAGCACCCCGATCAGCACGAAGGAGGAGCCGGAGATGAAGCTGAAGATCGTGGAATAGGAAAAGGCGACGGTCAGCGCATAGCCAAGATAGGTGGGGTCTCGCAGCAGCAGCCGGTAATTGCCGATCAGGGTGGCGGGGTCGAGGGCCCGGGGGTTGCGCTGCGCGTTCGTCTCCGTCAGCAGGAGCAGCAGCCCTGCCAGCACCGTGCCGCCAAAGCCCGCCAGCACCCAGAAATTCGCCTGCCAGCCGAACCAGACATGCAGGAAGCTGCCCAGGATGGGGGCGGCTGCCGGTACCAGCGCCATGGCGCTGGACATGTAGGCCAGGACCTTGGCGGCGCGGGTGGGTCCATAGACGTCGCGGACCACGGCACGGGCCAGCACCGGCCCGCAGCAGGCGCCGACCGCCTGCAAGCCGCGCGCGGCGATCAGCGCCTCGATGTTCCAGGCCAGCGCACACAGGATGGAGGCCAGGAAATACAGCGCCATGCCGCCCAGCATGACCGGTCGCCGGCCGAACCGGTCCGACAGCGGCCCATAGATCAGCTGCGCCACGGCAAAGCCAACCAGAAAGACGCTGAGCGTCAGCTGCACGCTGGCCACGTCGGTCGAGAAGACCCGTGTCATGGTTGGCAGCGAGGCCAGATACATGTCGGTGGAGATCGGCCCCAGCGCGACGCACGCGGTCAGCAGGATGGCGACCGGCAGGCTGTCCGCCCTTGGCTTTTCAGCCATAGCGGTGCAGCCGGGGGCCGTGCGCCTTCAGCCAGCGCTGGGCGCGCTGCCGGTCCACCTCCAGCTGGTCCACCAGCCGCCAGAAGCGAACCGAATGGTTCATCTCCACCAGATGGGCGGCTTCGTGGGCGACCACATAATCGATCACGAAATCCGGGGCGAGGATCAGCCGCCAGCAGAAGGACAGGTCGCCGTTGGAGGAACAGCTGCCCCAGCGGCTGCGCGTGTCGCGGACCGTCACCCGGCCGATCTGCCGGCCCAGCCGGGCGGCATAGAGACGGGACCGCGCCGCAAGGTCGCGCCGCGCCTCCGCCTTCAGCCAGTCGGTCAGCCGGCGGGGTAGATGTTCTTCCGGCCCGGCGATGTGGAGTTCCGGCCCGTCCGCCGCTGCTTCCAGCCAGACCACGCCGCGCCGTCCCCGGCCTTCACCGGTGTTGCGATGGCAAATTCGATGCTCGACGCCGCGATAGGGAACGCTGGCACCGGGCGCGAAAGCCAGCTTTTCCGGCACCTTGGCCAGCCGGCTTTCCAGCCAGCCTGTATGCGCTTTCAGGAAGGCCTGCGCCTCCGCCTCGCGCACGCCGGGCGGCAGCACCAGCGTGACCTTGCCGGTCTGGTCGAGGCGCAGGATCAGCCGTTGGGCGCGGGCGCTGCGGCGGACGGTGACGGACACTGTGCGGTCCCGCCCGACGGACAGCTGCATCGCGCCGGCCCCGCTCATTGCAGGCGTACAGCCTCTGGTCGCGCACCGCGCACCAGCGCCAGATAGCTGGCGAAGGTCAGCAGGGCGGACAGGGCGAAGACAAGCGGCATGGGCATATCATGCACGGACTGCAGCAGGCCGACCAGCACCGACATCACCATCGCCATCGCCATCTGCAGGAAGCCCATCAGCGCCGAGGCGACGCCGGCCATGGCGGGAAACGGGCCGATGGCGCCGGCCATGGCGTTCGGGATCAGCATGCCCATGCCGGTCAGCATCACCATCATCGGCCCGATCAGGGTATAGGCCGTGACGAATCCGGCCAGCGAGAAGCCGATCATCGCTCCGCCGGACAGCAGCACGACGAGCGCGCCAATCGCCACCATGCGCGGTGCGGCCACACGGCCGGAGGTCCTGTTGGCGATGGCGCTGCCGATGGCGTAGCCCAGCACGTTGAAGATCGACAGCACGCCGAACAGGTCGGGCCGGATTCCCAGCTGGTCGATCAGGATGAAGGGAGAGCCGGTCATATAGGCGAACAGGCAGCCGAAGCTGAAGGCCAGCGTCAGCGTGTAGCCCATATAGAGGCGGTTGCGCAGCAGGCGCCCGAAATTACCCGCCATGACCGAGATGTCGAGGGCACGCGGGTCGCGGGCTGCATTGGTTTCCTGCACGCCCACCATGGTGACCAGCAGCAGCACCAGCCCCCATCCGGCCAGGAACAGGAAATTCGCCTGCCAGCCGAAGGCGACCTGCAGCACGCCGCCCAGTACCGGGCCGGCCGCCGGTGTCAGCGCCAGGGCGAGGCCGACCAGCGCCATCACCTTGGCGTAGCGCTGGCCCTCAAACAGGTCGCGGCCGATGGCGCGGCCCAGCACCTGACCGGAACAGGCACCGATGGCCTGGAACAGCCTGGCTGCGATCAGCCATTCGATGCTGGGGGCCAGCGCGCAGGCCAGGCTTGCCAGCGCGAAGATCGCCAGCCCGCCGATCACCACCGGACGCCGTCCGAAGCGGTCGCAGAGGGGGCCATAGATCAGCTGCGCCACGGCGAATCCCGCCAGAAAGACGCTCATTGTCAGCTTCACCGTGCCGGGATCGGTGGCGAAGACGGCGGCAAGCGACGGCATGGACGGCAGATAGATGCCGGTGGACATCTGCCCCATCGCGACCAGCACGGTCAGATAGGCGATGGTCCAGGCGGACTCCGGGCGGATCATGATTGGCGCACCAACTATTTTGTAATGCCGGTATACGCCGCTATGGCGACGGCGTACAGCCAGTACATCAGGACTAAACGTCCAGGTTGGCGACCTTCAGCGCGTTGGTCTGGATGAAATCGCGGCGGGGTTCCACAACATCGCCCATCAGGGTGGAGAAGATTTCCGCCGCCTCGTCGGCGTGGCTGACCTTCACCTGCAGCAGGGAGCGGACATTCGGGTCCAGCGTGGTCTCCCACAGCTGGTCGGGGTTCATCTCACCCAGACCCTTATAGCGCTGGATGGCGATGCCCTTGCGTCCGGCATCGAGGATCTTCTCGACCAGCTCGACCGGCCCGTAGATGCGGCTGCTGCCTTCCTTGGTCGTTAGGTCGGCAACCGTCTCGTAGCCCTGTGCCAGTGTCTCGGCCATCTGGTCGAGGCGCCGCGCCTCGCCGCTCGTCAGCGCGGCATGGTCGATGCGGAAGCTTTCGCGCACGCCGCGCAGCGTGCGCTCGAACACCAGCGCCTGGCCCGCGTCCACCTGGCCCTGCCAGCCGCGTTCGGTCTGCTTTTCCAGCGTGTCGAGGCGGCGCGCCACCTCGTTGGCCATTTCCTGGCCACGCGCCTCGTCGAGCAGCAGTTCCGGCTTCAGCGCGCCGGCAATCGCCGCCTGTTCGACGACGCCGAGGCTGCCGATCCGGCGGGTCAGCGGCTCGATCAGCCCCTTCATGCGGCGCGCCGTGTCCACGACATCGCGCAGATCCTGGCCGACACGGACGCTGTTGTCGCTCATCGTCAGGCTGGCATTTTCCAGCCCTTCGCTGACCAGGTAATCCTCAAGTTGCCGGTCATCCTTCAGATAGACGCCGGAATTGCCGCGCTTGGCCCGATACAGCGGCGGCTGGGCGATATAGAGATAGCCCTGCTCGATCAGCTGCGGCATCTGCCGGTAGAAGAAGGTCAGCAACAGGGTGCGGATGTGGCTGCCGTCCACGTCCGCGTCGGTCATGATGATGATCTTGTGGTAGCGCGTCTTCTCGACGTTGAAATCGTCGGCGCCGATGCCGGTGCCCAGTGCGGCGATGATGGTGCCGATTTCCGCCGAGCTCAGCATCTTGTCGAAACGCGCGCGCTCCACATTCAGGATCTTGCCGCGCAGTGGCAGGATCGCCTGGAACTTGCGGTCGCGCGCCTGCTTGGCGCTGCCGCCTGCCGAATCGCCCTCGACCAGGAACAGCTCGCTCTGTGCCGGGTCGCGCTCCTGGCAGTCGGCCAGCTTGCCGGGCAGGCTGGCGATGTCGAGCGCGCCCTTGCGCCGGGTCAGGTCGCGTGCCTTGCGTGCCGCCTCGCGGGCGATGGCCGCTTCCACCACCTTGCCGATGATGCGCTTGGCCTCGTTCGGGTTCTCCTCGAACCATTGCTGCAGCCGCTCGCCGACCACATTCTCGACCGCCGGCCGGACTTCGGAAGAGACCAGCTTGTCCTTGGTCTGGCTGGAGAATTTCGGGTCCGGCACCTTCACCGACAGCACGCAGGTCAGGCCCTCGCGCGCATCCTCGCCGCTCAGCGTCACCTTCTCCTTCTTGGCGATGCCGCTTTCCACGGCATAGCTGTTGATGGTGCGGGTCAGCGCGGCGCGCAGGCCTGCCAGATGGGTGCCGCCGTCGCGCTGAGGGATGTTGTTGGTGAAGCACAGCATGGTCTCGTGATAGGAGTCGGTCCACTCCATCGACATTTCGACCGTGATGCCGTCGCGCTCGCCGATCACATGGATCGGCCCCTCATGCAGCGCGCCCTTGGAGCGGTCGAGATACTTCACCATCTCGCGCAGACCGCCCTCGTAATGCAGATCCACCGTGGCCTGCCCCTCGACCGAGCGGGCATCGACGATCTGCAAGCGCACGCCGGAATTCAGGAAGGCCAGCTCGCGCAGCCGGTGTTCCAGCGTGGCGAAGTCGAACTCGCGGGTGCCGAAGGTATCCAGCGAGGGCAGGAAGGTGACCTGCGTGCCGCGCTTGCCCTCGGCCGGTCCAGTGACGGAAAGCGGCGCTTCCGGCTCGCCATGGCGGAAGCGCATGAAATGTTCCTTGCCGTCGCGCCAGACGGTCAGCTCCAGCTTCTCCGACAGCGCGTTCACGACCGAGACGCCCACGCCGTGCAGGCCGCCGGAAACCTTGTAGGAATTCTGGTCGAACTTACCGCCGGCATGCAGCTGGGTCATGATGACCTGGGCAGCGGAAACGCCTTCTTCCTTGTGGATTTCCACCGGGATGCCGCGGCCATTATCACGCACCGTGATCGAGCCATCCTCGTTCAGGATGACATTGATCATGTCGCAATAGCCGGCCAGCGATTCGTCGATGGCGTTATCCACCACCTCATAGACCATGTGGTGCAGGCCGGTGCCGTCCTCGGTGTCGCCGATATACATGCCCGGGCGCTTGCGCACCGCATCCAGGCCGCGCAGGACCTTGATCGAATCGGCGCCATAATCGGCGCCGTTATTCTCCGGCTGGCTGCCCAGGGCTGGCTCTGTGGTCATTTTCGGTTTCCCGTCAAACGGATGCTTCGGGTGTGATCGTGGCATCTGCCACGATGGCGTACTGCGCCCGCCCGGCGAACGGCTCGAACAGGGCCCGATCGGTCCCGGTCAGCCAGGCTTGCGAGCCCAGGGCGCAAATCTCGTCATACAGTGCGGCGCGGCGCGCCTCGTCCAGATGCGCCGCCACCTCGTCCAGCAGCAGGATCGGCGCGATGCCGGTCTCCGCCGTCTGAGCCCGCGCATGGGCCAGGGTGATGGCGATCAGCAGCGCCTTCTGCTCGCCGGTTGAACACAGGGCGGCGGGCATGTCCTTCTCGACATGGCGGGCCACGATGTCGCTGCGGTGCGGCCCTTCGGCGGCGCCGCCAGTCTCCGCGTCCAGTCGCCGGCTGTCGGCAAGGGCGGCGCGCAGCCGGTCTTCCGCGTCCAGCGCCGGCATCTCGGCCAGCCATTGATCGACCGCGCCCTCCAGCGCCAGCGCGGCGCGCGGGAACGGTCCCGTGCTCATCTCGCAGGCCTGGTTCAGCCGCGCCACCAGCGCCTGCCGGGCGGCGGCGATGGCGATACCGCCCGCCGCCATCTGTTCCTCCAGCGCCGTCAGCCAGCGGGCATCGGCCCGGCCCTGCTTCAGCAGCCGCGCGCGTTCGCGCAAGGCCTGCTCATAGGCCGACACGCGGCCGGCATGGGCCGGATCGGCGCCATAGGCCAGCCGGTCGAAGAACCGCCGGCGGCCCGAGGCGCCATCGAGGAACAGCCGGTCCATCTGCGGCGTCAGCCAGGCCATCGAGAGATGGTCGGCCAGCACGCTCTGGCTCTTCGCGGTCTCGCCGTCGATGCGCACGACCCGCCGCTCCACGCCGGTTGCCGCCGCCATGTCGCGGCCGGTGCCGATATCGAGCGGCCCCAGCGCCGTCTCCAGCCGGGCGGCGACCGCCCAGCCGCCGGCATCGCCGGAAAGCCGGTCAATCTCCGACAGTTTCGCGCGGCGCAGGCCACGGCCTGGCGCCAGGAAGGAAACCGCTTCCAGCAGGTTGGTCTTGCCCGCCCCATTGGCGCCGGTCAGCACGACCGGCCGGCCGTCGATCTCCAGCCGCGCCGAGGCGTAGCAGCGGAAATCGGTGACAATGAGCCTCTCCACCGCGAGCCGTGCGGAGGCACGGGCGGGCTGCTGCTGAAAGGCAAGGGCGGCGTTCACGCTGAGCCGGATCAGACGCGCATGGGCATCAGGACGTAGAGCGCGCTTTCGTCGGCCTGATCGCGCACGATGGTCGGCGAGGCGGCGTCCGCCAGGGAGAACTGTGCCTCGTCGCCTTCGATCTGCGTCGTGATGTCCAGCAGGTAACGGGAGTTGAAGCCGATCTCGATGGGGCCGGCGCCATAGGCGACCTCCAGCTCCTCGATGGCGGTGCCGTTTTCCGGGCTGGTGGCGGACAGCACCAGCATGCCGTCCTGCAGCGACAGCTTCACCGCGCGGCTCTTCTCCGTGGAGATGGTGGCAACCCGGTCCACCGCCTCGGCGAATTCCTTGCGGCCGACCTGCAGCGTCTTGTCATTGCCGGTCGGGATCACCCGCTCGTAATCTGGGAAGGTGCCGTCGATCAGCTTGGTGGTCAGCGTCACATCGCCGAACTGAAAGCGCAGCTTGGTCTCCGACAGGGCCACACGGATGTCGCCCTCGGAATCCTCCAGCAGCTTGCGCAGCTCGCCCACCGCCTTGCGGGGTACGATGACGCCCGGCATGCCGGCGGCGCCATCCGGCAGCGGCATTTCAACACGCGCCAGCCGGTGGCCGTCGGTGGCGACGGCCCGTAGCACCGGCACGCCATTGTTGCTGGCGGCGTGCAGATAGATGCCGTTCAGATAGTAGCGCGTCTCCTCGGTGGAGATGGCGAAGCGGGTGCGGTCGATCACCGCCTTCAGCTCGCCCGCCTGCAGCATGAAATTGTGCGGCAGGTCGCCGTCGCTCAGCGCCGGGAATTCCTCGGTCGGCAGCGTCGCCAGGCTGAAGGTGGAGCGGCCGGCGCGTACCGTCAGCCGGTTGCCGCCCTCATCCTCTGTCAGCTCGATCTGTGCGCCGTCCGGCAGCTTGCGGACGATGTCGTAGAGCGTGTGCGCGGCCACCGTCGTGGCACCGGGCTGGGACACCTCGGCGCCGACTTCCTCCACCACGTCAATGTCCATGTCGGTGGCGGTCAGCGCCAGCCGGTCCGAATCGGCGCGGAGCAGGACATTGCTGAGGATGGGGATGGTGTTGCGCTTTTCGACGACGCTCTGAACGTGGGCCAGGGGCTTCAGCAGCGCGGCCCGATCGATGATCAGCTTCATCCTGATAACTGCCTATCTGCGTGCGAATAGCGGTTGCGTAACGTACCTGTCGGCCCGCCCCGGACACCACGCCCGCAAGGTTGGAAGAACGGCCACGCCAAGGGGGCGGAGCAGCCTGCGGCGCGGGGCGCCGAACGGTCGCTGACTATAGCACAAATGGATGAAAGTCAGGGCAAATTTCACCCGGACGGACAAGAGATTTCGCGTGTCCAGGCGTCGCTGGCCACTAAGGATAGGGGATAGGCGCCTTAACTCAGCTTTCCAGCATCCGGCGCAGCAGCTCGACATCCTCGGCGAAGGACTGGTCGTTGCCGCGCAGCTCTTCGATCTTCTTCACCGCATGCATGACGGTGGTGTGATCACGTCCGCCGAACTTGCGGCCAATCTCCGGCAGCGACCGGGCGGTCAGCTGCTTGGCAAGATACATCGCCACCTGGCGGGGCCGGGCAACGGCGCGGCTGCGGCGGGCGGAATGCATGTCGGCGATGCGGATGTTGAAATGCTCGGCAACCCGCTTCTGGATTTCCTCGATGGTCACCCGGCGGTCATTGGCGCGCAGCAAATCATGCAGCAGTTCCTGCGCGCTCTCCAGCGAGATCGGCCGGCCGACCAGCGTGGCATGGGCCACGAGGCGGTTCAGCGCGCCTTCCAGCTCGCGGACGTTGGAGGTGATCTTGTGGGCGAGGAATTCCAGAACCTTGTAGGGGATCGGAATCTCGCACTTCTCGGCCTTGGCCTGCAGGATGCCCAGGCGCAGCTCATAGCTGGTCGGGTGGATGTCGGCGACCAGCCCCCAGCCGAGGCGGGAGCGTAACCGCTCCTCCATGCCTTCCAGGTCGTGCGGCGACTTGTCGGCGGAGATCACGATCTGCCGGTTGCGGTCCACCAGCGCGTTGAAGGTGTGGAAGAATTCCTCCTGCGTCGAATCCTTGCCGCTGATGAACTGCACATCGTCGATCATCAGCACATCGACCGAGCGGAACTGCTCCTTGAACGCCACCGTGTCCTTGAAGCGCAGCGCGCGGATGAACTGGTACATGAACTTTTCCGCCGACAGGTAGATGACGCGGCGGTTGGGGTCGCGCTTGCGGATGTGCCAGGCAATCGCATGCATCAGATGCGTCTTGCCGAGGCCTACCCCGCCATAGAGGAACAGCGGGTTGAAGGGCACGGTCGAGGATTCGGCGGCACGGCGCGCGGCGGCGAAGGCCAGTTCGTTGGGCTTGCCGACGACGAAATTCTCGAAGGTGAAGCGCGGATCGAGTCCGGCTTCCATCTCCAGCGGCTCCAGGCCGCCACCGTGCAGGGCGGGTGCGGCGAGATGGGCAAGAACAGGCCCCGGGACAGGGCTGGACCCCGCTTCCGACTGCGCGCTGCCATTTCCCGCTTCGGGTCTCGCTTCGGGGGTGATTTCCGGAACTGTGTCCGCCGCCTCGCTCCGGGCGCCATTTGCGGTTGCCTTGCCTGGGGCCGCCTTGCTCGGGGCTGCCACGCCGGTGACGATCTCGACATTGCGCAGCGCCGGGTCTTCGCTGGCCCACAGGGCGCGCAGCCGGTCGGCGTAATGGGTGTTCACCCAGTCCCGCATGAAGCGGGTCGGCACTGACAGGGTCACGCTCTGGCCATTGATGGCGATCAGCGTCAGCGGCTTCAGCCAGCTGCGGAAGGCAGAGTCGCCGACCTCGCTGCGCAAGCGTGCGCGAATCCGGGTCCATTGGGCGTCATGGGCGAACGTGCCGGTCTGGGATCCGGTGGACGTGCTATCAAGGTGAACCATTTCCGGCGCCTTTCCTTATTACTTATTGTTGCTGCGCGCGGGTGGCGTTCGGCAAGTCGGCGGCCATCACGGCAAAGCGCGGCGCATACAGGCGAGCGGGTACGGAAACGGTTCGCCGGAAGTCTGTTTTGGAATGCCGAGGCTGAGGGTTTGTCGCCGAATCACTTGCGGCGATGCCTGTATAAATCCCGTTTCTGTCAGGACGTGTTATGTAAAAGCGAAACACCGAAGCCCTCATTTTAAATAAAACTCTCTATCCCGATTGCCCTACCGGGTTTCAATTTTTAATCTAATACTCTGGACATTCAGATCGGTTTCAATTTTTAAGGCGCTGGCGTGAAATTTTGTTTCCTATTGCTTCCCGCCAACGCTTCTCAAATGTATCGGGCTAAAAATTGACTCGCAACAGGACGAATAGAGAACGGTGTATTTTTTGTCACCCGCCTGCAATGAAAATGACAAAAGCCCACTCATCGGGCCAGGAATGGACCGGGTGGGCTGTCGTCAGTGGATGCTGGTGGCGGTTCCCGAAGGGGCCGCCGGGTGGCGCGCCGGCTTACAGAGCCTTGATGCGCGCGGACAGGCGGGAGAGCTTGCGGGCGACCGTGTTCTGGTGCAGCACACCCTTGGTCACGCCGCGCTGCATTTCCGGCATGGCAGCCTTCAGCGCCTGGGCGGCAGCTTCCTTGTTGCCGCCGGCGATGGCGGTTTCCACCTGCTTCACGAAGGTGCGGATGCGGCTGACACGCGCACCGTTAACCGCCGTGCGGCGGATGGTCTGACGGATGCGCTTCTTTGCCGACGCTGTGTTGGCCATGATGTGCCCTTGCTCGCTAAATCACTGTCGCCTTATCGAAAGGAGCGCGGTTTATATACCCCGGCCCCCGGCGCGTCAAGGCCGCTGTGGGGGTATATCCACAGCCGGCCTGGCGCATTGCCTCATTCGTCGCGGAAGGCGGGTTTGCGCTTTTCGATGAAGGCGGCCATGCCCTCCTTCTGGTCCGCCGTGGCGAAGGTGGAATGGAACAGCCGGCGCTCGAACCGCACCCCTTCGGCCAGGGTAGTCTCATAGGCGCGGTTGACCGATTCCTTCGCCATCATCACGGCGGGCTTCGACATGCCGGCGATCCGCTCGGCGGTCTTCATCGCCTCGTCCATCAGCTCGGCCGCAGGGATGATGCGGCTGACGAGGCCGGCCCGCTCTGCCTCCTCGGCATCCATCATGCGCCCGGTCAGGCACATCTCCATCGCCTTCGACTTGCCGACGAAGCGGGTCAGGCGCTGCGTGCCGCCGGCCCCAGGAATGGTGCCGATGGTGATTTCCGGCTGGCCGAACTTGGCGGTGTCGGCGGCCAGGATGAAGTCGCACATCATGGCGATCTCGCAGCCGCCGCCCAGCGCGTAGCCGGCGACCGCCGCAATCACCGGCTTGCGGCACTGGGCGAGCCGTTCCCAGCCCCTGGTGATAAAGTCGGCCTTGTAGGCGTCCATGTAGGAGAAGCCGGCCATTTCCTTGATGTCGGCGCCGGCCGCGAAGGCCTTCTCGCTGCCGGTGACGAGGATGCAGCCGATCTCCGCATCGGACTCGAAATCGTCCAGCGCGGCGCCAAGGTCGGCGATCAGTCCGGCGGACAGTGCATTCAGCGCCTTCGGGCGGTTCAGCGTGATGACGCCGACGGCGCCCTTCTTCTCCGCGATGATGTTTTCGTAGGCCATGATAGTCCCCACTTCGAGATTGTTGACGGCGCTCTGCGGCGCCCGGTCAGCGTGGCGCCCGTTCAGCGTGGCGTGAGGGCGAAGCGGACGGTGAGCACGCCGCCCGACCGGGCGATCTCGATCACCAGCTCCTCGCCCTCGCGGCGATAGGTTCCCTCATCTGCCTGCTGCCAGCCCAGCTGCGGCAGGGTGCGGGCGTAGAAATCGGCAACCGATCCGGCATCGATGCGCCCGGTGGCCAGGGATTCGACGATACGTCCGCCCGCCGAATCGAAGCTCATGGCGGCATCCGGCACCGCCGTCAAGCCCGGTGCCAGCGGCAGATCCTCGAAGCCCGGCACGAATTCGTCCGCCGCGCGAGGGGCTGCCATCAGTGACGGAAAAGACAGCGCCGTCACCAGAAGCACTGCGAACTGTCGCCTGCTGATCATGGGCACCGTCTATACCATCAGCGCTGGCAGCGCGCACAATAGAAAGTGGACCGGCCGGACTGCACCAGCCGGAGCACGGGGCGGCCGCAGCCCGGATTGCCGCAGGCCTCGCCCCCGCGGCCATAGGCCTTGAAGGCGTGCTGGAAATAGCCCAGCTCGCCATCGGCCTGGCGGTAATCGCGCAGCGTCGAGCCACCGGCCTCGATGGCCTCGGCCAGCACCTGCTTCACCGCCGTCGCCAGCCGCTCGGCGCGCTCGCCCTTGACGGTGTAGGCCTGCCGGCGCGGCGACAGGCCCGCCCGGTACAGCGCCTCGCAGGCATAGATATTGCCGATGCCGGCGACGACATGCTGGTCCAGCAGCGCGGCCTTGATCGGCGTGCGCCGTCCCTTCAGGGCGAGCGCCAGCGCCGGCCCGTTGAAGGCGTTCGACAGCGGCTCCGGCCCCAGCCCGGCCAGCAGCTTGTGGGCGTCCAGCGCGTCCAGCGTGGTCAGGTCCATGGCGCCGAAGCGCCGCGCATCGTTGAAGCGCACCCAGATGTCGCGGTCGGTCGCCAGCACAATATGGTCGTGCTTTTCCAGCACCGGCGGCTTGCCTTCGGTGATCAGCATGCGGCCCGACATGCCGAGATGGGCGATCAGCACCGTGCCATCCTCCAGCTCGGCCAGCAGGTATTTAGCGCGGCGGCGCAGCGCCACCACCGTGCGGCCCTGCAGGCGCTGGGCGAAATCCACGGGCAGCGGCCAGCGCAGGTCGGGCCGGCGCGCCTCGACATGGACCAGGCGGCGTCCTTCCAGATGCGGGGCCAGGCCCCGGCATACGGTCTCGACCTCGGGCAATTCGGGCATGCGACATAAAACCTTAAGCGACAACCGGCGTTACCGTAGCGAAACCGCCGGGCAGAGGCTATCTTCCCCGAACCATGCAGACGGACAAGCAGGAAAAGCAGCCGACCATGCAGGCGCAGCACAGCGAAGAGACAGCCCCCTTCGGTTTTCGCGAGGTGAGGGCGGCGGAGAAGCACGGGCTGGTGCAGACGCTGTTCGGCGGCGTCGCGCAGAATTACGACCTGATGAACGATCTGATGAGCGGCGGCGTCCACAGGCTGTGGAAGTCGGCGATGATGGACTGGTTGGCGCCGCGTCCCGGCATGCGACTCATCGACGTGGCCGGCGGCACCGGCGATATCGCCTTCCGCTTCCAGGATCGCGGCGGCGGGCCGGTCATGGTCTGCGACCTGACGCCGGAAATGCTGGCGGTAGGGCGCGACCGCGCCATCGACAAGGGCCGGCTGACGCCCTACGCCGGGGGCGGCCTCGCCTGGGTTTCCGGCAATGCCGAGAGCCTGCCCGTCGCCGACCGCTCCTTCGACGCCTATACAATCGCCTTCGGGCTGCGCAACGTGACCCGCATCGACAAGGCGCTGGCCGAGGCGCACCGCGTGCTGAAGCCGGGCGGGCGCTTCCTGTGCCTGGAATTCAGCCATGTTGTGCTGCCGGTGCTGGACAGGCTCTATGACGCCTATTCCTTCAGCGTGCTGCCGGCGCTGGGCCAGTATGTGGCGAAGGACCGTGATGCCTATGTCTATCTGGCCGAGAGCATCCGCACCTTCCCGCCGCAGGAGGAGCTTGCGGCGCGCATCCGTGCCGTAGGGTTCGAGCGTGTGAGTTATCGCAACCTGTCGGGCGGCATCGCGGCGTTGCATTCCGGCTGGCGTATCTGACCCGCATGATCCGCGCCTTCCGCAATACCGGCCGGCTGATCGGCATCGTGCGCATCCTTGCCCGGCATGATGCGTTGTTTCCGCTGGAGGCCGTGCCCGGCCTGCCGGCGCTGCGCTGGTTTGGCCGGCTGCTGGGCAGGATCGGCCGCAAGCGCGGCCGGCAGCAGCGCCCCGGCCTGCGTCTGGCCGCCGCACTGCAGGAAATGGGGCCGAGCTTCATCAAGTTGGGGCAGACGCTGGCCACCCGGTCCGACCTGCTGGGCGAGGATATCGCCGCCGACCTTTCCACTCTGCAGGACCGGCTGCCGCCCTTCTCCAGCGCTCGGGCACGGGCCACCATCGAGGCGGAGCTGGAAAGGCCGCTGGCCGAGCTGTTCGCCAGCTTCGATGACCGGCCGGTCGCCGCCGCCTCGATCAGCCAGGTGCATTTCGCCGAAACGGCGGAAGGCGAAAAGGTCGCGGTGAAGGTGCTGCGCCCCGGTATCGAGGCTGCCTTTGCCCGCGATCTTGACCTGTTCGACTGGATCGCCGAGACGGTGGAACGGGTGCAGCCGCAGCTGCGCCGGCTGAAGCCGCGCGCGGTGGTCGCCACCTTTGCCGCCACGGTGCGCGCCGAGATGGATTTGCGGCTGGAAGCCGCCGCCGCTGCCGAGCTGTCGGACAATTTCGCCGATTATGACGGCTTCCGCGTGCCGCAGGTGGACTGGCAGCGCACCGCGCGCCGGGTGCTGACGCTGGAGCGGATCGATGGCATCCGCATCGACAATGTGGCGGCGCTGAAGGAGGCCGGACACGACACCGACCAGCTGCTGCGGCAGTCGGCGGAAGTGTTCTTCCTGCAGGTTTTCCGCGACGGCTTCTTCCATGCCGACATGCATCCCGGCAACATGTTCGTGGATGCGGAGAGCGTGCTGCGCCCGGTCGATTTCGGCATCATGGGCCGGCTTGACGTGAAGACCCGCTATTTCCTCGCCGACATGCTGCTGGGTTTCCTGAACGGCGATTACCGCCGCGTCGCCGAGGTGCATTTCCAGGCCGGCTATGTTCCCGCCGACCAGTCGATCGACGATTTCATGCAGGCCTGCCGCGCCATCGGCCAGCCGATCCTGGGCCGTCCCGTGCACGAGATTTCCGTCGCCCGGCTGCTGGCGCAGCTGTTCCAGGTGACCGAGACCTTCGCCATGGAGACCCAGCCGCAGCTGCTGCTGCTGCAGAAGACGATGCTGGTGGCCGAGGGGGTGGGGCGCACGCTGAACCCGACGCTGAACATGTGGGAGCTGGCGCGCCCGCTGATCGAAGACTGGATGCGTGCCCATCGAGGGCCGGAGGCACGCATCCGCCAGGCGGCGCTGGATATCGGCCAGGTGCTGGAGCGGCTGCCGGCGCTGCTGGGCCAGATCGAGCGCGCCGCTGACCGGCTGGCTGACCCGGTCGGCGTGAAGCTGCACCCTGACACGGCGGAGGCGCTGTTGCGCCGGCGCCGTAATGGTGCGGTGGCCCTCTGGCCGCTCTGGCTGGGATTGCTGCTTGTGTCGGTGGCAGCGGTATTGTACTAGGCGATACTGTGTTTTACCTGTTGGGGCTGACATGCTGGCCGGCAAGCGCATCCTGCTGATCGTCTCGGGCGGTATCGCCGCCTATAAGAGCCTGGAGCTGGTCCGCCGCCTGCGCGAGCGCGGCGCGGCCGTGCGCTGTGCGATGACCGCCTCGGCCGAACAGTTCGTCACGCCGCTCTCCCTGCAGGCGCTGACCGAGGACAAGGTCTATCGCGACCTGTTCTCGCTGACCGACGAATCCGAGATGGGTCACATCAACCTGTCGCGTCAGGCTGACCTCATCGTCGTGGCACCGGCGACCGCCAACATTCTCGCCAAGATGGCAGGCGGGCTTGCCGATGACCTTGCCACCACGCTGCTGCTGGCAACCGACAAGGAGGTGCTGGCCGCCCCCGCGATGAATGTCCGCATGTGGACCCATGCCGCGACCCAGGCCAATCTGGAGCTTCTGCGCCAGCGCGGCGTGCGCTTCGTCGGGCCGAACGAGGGTGATATGGCGTGCGGCGAATACGGGCCGGGCCGCATGGCGGAGCCGCTGGAGATTGTCGCTGCCATCGAGAGCTATTTCGGTAAGGGCGCCCCGTTGGCGGGGCTGCGCGCGCTGGTGACCAGCGGCCCGACCTATGAGGCCATCGATCCGGTGCGCTTTATCGGCAACCGCTCCTCCGGCAAGCAGGGGCATGCCATCGCCACGGCGCTGGCGCGCGCCGGCGCCGCTGTCACGCTGGTCTCCGGCCCGGTGGCATTGCCCGATCCGGCGGGGGTGAAGGTGGTGCGCATCGAATCGGCGCGCGAGATGCAGGCGGCCTGCGAATCCGCGCTGCCGGCCGATATCGCCGTGTTCGCCGCCGCTGTCGCCGACTGGCGCGTGGCGCAGGAAGCACCACAGAAGATCAAGAAGCCGGCGGAAGGCGGGGCCGCACCGACCCTCAGCTTCGCCGAGAATCCCGATATCCTGGCCAGCATCGCCGGCCTGAAACAGGGCCGGCCGGCCCTGGTCATAGGGTTCGCGGCGGAGACCGAGAAGGTGGCGGAGCATGCCGCTGCCAAGCGCGCCCGCAAGGGCTGCGACTGGATCCTGGCGAATGACGTCTCCGCCGGGACCGGCACCTTCGGCGGCGACGCCAACACCATCCATCTGGTGACGGAGAACGGCACCGAGGACTGGCCGCGCCTTACCAAGCAGCAGGTGGCGGAACGGCTCGCCGCCCGCATCGGCGATCATTTCGGAAAGAAAACGACATGAGCATTGCGCTTCCCGTCCGCATCCTGCCGCATGGCGAGGGGCTGGCCCTGCCGGCCTATCAGACGGCGGACAGCGCCGGCCTCGATCTGGTCGCGGCGGTGGAGGCGGAGATGGTGCTTCAACCGGGCGAACGCGCGCTGGTGCCGACCGGGCTCGCCATCGCCCTGCCATCCGGCTATGAGGCGCAGATCAGGCCACGCTCCGGCCTTGCCTTCAAGCACGGTCTCACGGTGCTGAATTCCCCGGGCACCGTCGATGCCGATTATCGCGGCGAGGTGAAGGTGCTGATGATCAATCTGGGGCAGGAGCCTTTCGCGGTGAAGCGCGGCGAGCGCATCGCCCAGATGGTGGTCGCCCCGGTGACGCAGATTGCGTGGCAGCCGGTTGCCGATCTGGACGAGACGGCGCGCGGCGCCGGAGGCTTCGGCTCGACCGGGACCGCGACCGGTACAGCCGGCACCTGACACCCATGCTGAAATCCTCGCGCAAGCTGCTGTTCGCCATCGAGGCGGTGCTGGATATCGCCTACAACGCGGCCGATACGCCGGTGCAGAGCCGGGAGATCACCGAACGCCAAGGCATCCCCCGGCGCTATCTGGAGCCGGTGCTGCAGCAGCTTGTCCGTGCCGACATATTGATCGGCGTGCGCGGCCCGCGCGGCGGCTACCGGCTGGGGCGGGAGCGGCGGCGCATCACGCTGGGCGAGATTTGCCGCACCGTCGATGGCGGGCTGGAGGCCGAGGAAGACCGGCAGGATACCGAAGGCTCCGAACTGGGGCGCGAGGTGCTGCGCCCGCTCTGGGCCGGCCTGCGCGACGAGTTGCTGGCCAGGCTGGATGCCGTCACCATCGAGGATCTGTGCGAGGAAGCCCGCGCCAAGGGCATCCGCAAGATCGGCAAGAGCGCCCTCGACTTCACGATCTGACGAAAATTCCTACAGCCGGCCGCCGCCGATCTGGATCGAGGTGCCGGTGACGTAGGACGAAGCCGGCGACAGCAGCCACAGGATCGCCTCAGCGACTTCCGCCGCAGTGCCGGTACGGCCCATCGGCACGCCCTTCACCAGCCGGGCGAGCCGGTTCGGGTCGCCGGTCGTGTCATGGATGTCCGTCTCGATCAGTCCGGGCGACACTGCGTTCACCCTGATCCCTTCGGCGGCTACTTCCTTGGCGAGGCCGAGCGTCAGCGTCTCGATGGCGCCCTTGCTGGCGGCATAGGGGATCAGCTCGCCGCTGCCGCCGATCCGCGCTGCGACCGAGGACAGGTTCACGATGCCGCCGCCCCGGCCGCCGCGTGACTTCGCCATGTGGCGCACGGCTTCGCGCGCCACCACCAGCGCGCCGGTCACGTTCAGGTCGATGACCGACTTGATGGTGGCGAGGTCAGTATCGGCCAGCAGGCTGCCGGTGCCGGTGATGCCAGCATTGTTCACCACGCCGGTCACCTTGCCGAGCGCCTTCTCGGCTTCCAGGAAGAGGCGGATCACGTCGGATTCGAGGGCCATGTCACCCTGGATGGCGACGGCGCGGCGGCCCTCGCTCTCGACCTCGCCAGCCACTGTCTTCGCGGCGCTGGCATTGCCCTTGTAGTTCACCACCACATCCCAGCCGCGCTGGGCGGCCAGCCGTGCGGTGGCGGCGCCAATGCCCCGGCTGCCGCCGGTGACGATGAGAATGCCGGTCATGATCCCCTCCCCTTATTCGCTTTATATTACTGCTTGGGCGGAACGTCCTCCCGCTTCGGGCCGCCACGCCGTTCCGGCGCCGGGGCGGTGGTGCCCAGGATCACGGTGGCGCTCTGCACGATGCGGCGGCTGACCGACAGGCCCTCGCCGCCAGCCTGGTCCTTCATCATGGCGGGCGCGGATTCCGCCGCCATGCCGCGCACCATCATGGCCGGGCGCGGGCTGGGCATGCCGGCCGACTGGAAATCGATCATGCGCACGCGGTAGTCCCGGTCCGGGAAGATGTCGGCCAGACGCGCCAGCTCTTCCTTGGTCTGGCGGTACAGCTCGGCACGCAGCGCCGATTCGACCGCCGTGTGCTCAGCCAGCGTCGGGGTGAAATCGATATCGGCGACGCGCACCGACAGGCCCGGCTTGCTGGCATTCTTGGCTTTGTCGTGGACGCCGGCCAGCTTCACCTCCGGCACGCGCGCCTCGGCGACAACCTGCCAGCGCTCCAGGCCCGCCGAATCCATCTGCCGGGAGAAGCGGGTGGTGCGCCAGTCCACACCGGCCACCAGTCCGCCCAGCGTGTCATTCACCTGTGCACGGGCATCCGCCATCTCACCACCCTGTAGGGCCATGTCGATGGCGACGATCAGCTTCGCGGTCTGGGTCTCGACCCAGCCTTCGGCCTCCAGCCGCAGGACGATCTCGTCGTCGGCGGGACCGTGGCGGCCGGCGGGCTGGGCCTGTGCGGCGAGCGGCACGCTCAGCAGCAGCACGGCCAGAACAGGCAGCGCCAGAAGGCGGGTCTTATTTGGCGCAGGATGGCGCATCGGAGTCTCCCTTGGCGGTTGTCCCCCTCAATCGGGGTATTTGTGCCAAGTAACGCCCGACAATGGCAAGAGTACGGCTGTTTTCGCCCCGTAAAAGCCGCGATATTCTCAGTTGCGCTGGTCGGCGGCGATCTGGCAGGCGCAGGCGGCGCGCAGCACGGACAGGGCGGTGGCTGAGGCGACACCATCGCCGGTCGAAATGCCGAGGTCGAGCAGCGGCTCGAACCCCAGCGCCCGGCCGAGTGCCGCCGCCAGCGGATCGGCGCTGGCATGGGCCAGCAGGCAGTGCTGGATTACCGTCGGCTCCAGCGCGCGCATCACCAGCGCGGCAGCCAGCCCTTCGATACCGTCGATCAGCACCGGCGTGCGGGCGAAGCGGCAGGCCAGGATGGCGCCGGCCATTGCCGCGATATCGAGGCCGCCCAGGCAGCGCAGCGCCTCCAGCGGGTCGGCCCTGGTGCCGGCATGCAGCGAGACCGCCTTGTCGATGAGGGCGAGCCGCGCCGGATCGGTGGAGGGTCCGCACCAGTCCGCCGCCATGCCGCCCAGCAGCAGGGTTGCCAGCGCCGCCGCCGGCAGCTGCGATTCGGCGGAGATGCTGGCCAGCGCCAGCACGTCGATGCCGGGTTCGACGGCGATCATGCCGTAGGTCATGGCGCGCGCGCAGTCGGCCTCCTCCAGCGCCGGGCCCTGCGTGAAATCGCCGCTCGCCAGCTCGACTGACAATTCGTAGATGCGCAGGTCGGAATCGAGCGATTCCGCCAGCCGGTTCAGCGGCGTCTCGCCGTCTAGGAAGCGTTTCACGGACGCCTCGCTCGCCGCCACCGGATCGAGGCCGAGCGCGGCGGCGGCGCCATGGCTGGCGGCGAACAGGGTCAGGCGCGGATGGTTCAGCTGCGGCGCGGCGCGGCCCTGCCAGCCGGCCAGGAAGCGCGCCAGCGTCGCCAGCCGGCCAGTGCCAGGCAGGGCGGCATGGCCCGCCGCACTCGCGGCATCGCGGTCGATGTCCGGCAGGTCGCCCAGCATGCGGCGGATTTCGCCGAAATGCGGCTCCTCTGCACGGGTCTCTTCGGCGCGGGGCTCCTGGGCCATGGCGGTGTCCTCTCCATATCGGGTCGGCTCATGTCGGCGATGAAGATATCGCGACGGCGCCTCTCTCCTATATCCTCACGCGCGAGAGAGAAAGCAGAATGAAAAGGATGCGACGGGATGAACCAGGACAGTCCGATGACGACGCGCTGGTGGTGGATACGGCACGCGCCGGTCAACAGCACTGGCGGCCGGATCTACGGCGCCGGCGATCCGCTGGCGGATGTGTCGGATATCGAGAGCTTCCGGGGGTTGGCCGGGCTGCTGCCGCGCGATGCGGTGTGGGTGACCACGCACCTGCAGCGCACCCACCAGACCATGGCGGCGATCGGCGAAGCCGGCTATCCGCTACCGGAGGCCGGCACGCAGGGCATCGAGATCGATCTCGGCGAGCAGAGTTTCGGCGATCTGCAGGGCAGGCCCCGGCATGAGGTGTTCGCCACGGTGGAATTCCAGCGCCACCGCTTCTGGCTGACCGCGCCGGAGGTGGCACCGCCGGGCGGCGAGAGCTTTGAGGATCTGCTGGGCCGCGTGACTCCGGTGGTCGAGCGGCTGACGCATGACTATGCGCGGCGGGATGTCATCTGCGTCGCCCATGGCGGCACGATCCGGGCGGCGCTGGCGCATGCGCTGGAGATACCGGCGGCCAAGGCGCTGCATTTCCAGATCGATAACCTGTCGGTCACCCGCATCGACCATCATCCGGCGGAGGAGAACTGGCCGGACCCGGCCTGGCAGGTGGTGATGGTGAACCGGCATCCTAAATAGGCCCAGGGCCAAAGGTGGAGACGGAACGTATTGCCGGTCCCGGCGTTTCTATCGGCAGGAAACAAGCCCGCACGGCGGGCATCTGTTGCATGAAACATGAGGAGATTGGCCATGCGCCGTCTGCGATACGCCCTTACCCTGGCCCTCGGCCTGTTCGTCGCCGCCCCGGCGATGACGGCCCCGGCCCATGCCGACGACACGCCGCAGCTGCTGGTGGACAAGTCGCTCGGCTCACTGCGCGCGATCCTGAATGAGAAGGGGCTGGAACCGGCCCGCGAGCATCTGAAGCAGGCCAAGGGCGTGCTGATCGTGCCCGACCTCATCAAAGCCGGCTTCATCCTGGGCGGCCAGGCTGGCGATGGCGTGCTGCTGACGCGCGGCGCGGATGGCAGCTGGAGCGGCCCGGCCTTCTATCAGGTGATAGCCGGCAGCATCGGCCTGCAGGCGGGTGTCGAATCGCGGGAGACCATCTTCCTGGTGATGAGTGATGCCGGCCTGAAGAAGCTGATGCAGAACGAGATGAAGCTTGGTGCCGATGCCAGTGTCGCCGTGGGCGGCGTGGGTGCCGGCGTGGGTGCGGCCAGTGCCGGTAACCCGGAAGCCGACATTCTGGTCTATGCCAAGTCGAAGGGTCTGTTCGGCGGCGGTGCGCTGGAAGGCGGTGTCGTGAAGCCGAAGCCTGAGATGAACAAGGCCTATTACGGTGCCGACGTCACGGCCGAGGGCATCGTCATGGGTGGCGGTCGCACGCCGGCCGGCAGTGCCGAGCTGCGCAAGGAGCTTGCCGCCAACGACTAAGGCCGCTTTCCCGGCCTTCTGGAAATCGGCGTCTGTCGCACATCAGCGGCAGGCGCCGATTGAGTCTTCGCCGCAGCGGCGCTTGCCGTCGATCCACAGCGCGCCGCGCAGATCGGCCCGGAAGAAATCCGCGTCCCGGATGTCCGCGCCGGTAAAATCAGCCTCGCGCAGAATCGCATTATGAAAACGGGCGCGCGACAGGTTGGCGCCTTTCAGCGAGGCGCCGGTCAGGTTGGCGCGGGAGAAATCGGCATAGGTGAAGCGCCCGCCATCCAGCGTGGCGCCCGGCATCCTGGTTTCCAGGAACAGCGCCCGGTTGGCGTCAGCCTCGCTGAGATCGGCCCCGGCGATGTCGCTGCGGTTCAGGTTGGTCTGCCACAGGGTCGCCTTCGTCAGGTTGGCGCCGGGCATCTCCTGCCGGCTCATATTGCAATTCCGCCAATCCACCCCCGGACCGGGCGGATCGCCGCAGCCCGCAAGGGCGGGGGAGGAGGCAGGCGGGAGCATCGTCAGCGCCGCCAGCAGGAAGGAAAGGCCGATGATCTTCTTCATTGCCAGCCAATGTAGCGCCTCACGGCCCGCTTGCAATGTTCGGGGGGCATTTCCGCCGTCCCGTTCGAGGTCTTATGGCCGCGGCATGCTGTTCCGGCGCAATAGCCCTATGGGGCCAGGGTTTGCCGGCTACCTTATCTAGTTGTCCGGAGGGGGTGGTTTTGCTAAAAAAGCAGAGGCGTCGAGGATGTAGGCGATAATCGCCCGGCCCGGGAAGGCACGTCCTCGACGCCTCTCTTTTCGGGGCCGGAGGCGGGCCGCAAGCGACCGCCGGAACCCCAGACGCAGAAACCGTCATTCTCTTTGCGCTGTCCGGTGCGGGGCACCAACCTGGGCGACAGCTTGGCACGGAGCCGCCCGGCCGACAGCGCGCAAGATCTCCCGCAAGTCATGCCGCCCCGTCATCGCCGTCGTTGGGCCACGAAGGAACCCGGACCGGCGCGACCGCTGGCATGCCCCTTCCCCTCGGTGCCGGTCCGCCTGATCGGCTGAACCGGACCGCGCGGTTCCGCTATCCACCATCGCCGCTGGCGCGGCGCGGTTTCCAAGCGGGCGGGTGGCGGTGCGATGCCGTATGGATCGTTTCCGATCAGCCAGCGGGGGCCGGTAACCGGCCTGCCGCCAGCATGGCATTAACATCGCCCTGTGCCATGACGCCTACTGCGCTGAAATCAAGTTTGTCGGAATTTCATTGCTCTGGCAACGAAAAATCGGTATCAATCAACCAATTTATTGCAAGAAAAAGTTACTAAGTTTCACTAACGGTTTTTCCACAGACCCTTCCATTTGTACCCAAGCCGCATCCTCGCGAAAAATCATTCCATGGCTGTGTGTTGTGCCGTCGCCCGGCGCCATTGGCGCGTTTTATCCACAGCGGTGGATAAAGCCCTGCAAAAAATCCACAGGACGAGGCCTTGATGCTGCGCCGGACGGTTCTCTGCGGTGCGGGGCGTTGGACGGCTGCGCCGGGGGTAAGGCAGCGCTGCGTTGACTTGAAGGCGGGCGGGGTCTAAATCAACTGCGTGTTTAAGAGACGGGCCCAACCCGTTCAGGTACAGTTGAAAACCATTCTTACCGCTCTGGCGAAGGGGGCACCATGCAGTCCGGCGGGAAGGCGGCACGGCCGCTATCACCCCATTTGCAGATTTACCGTCCGCAGATCACTTCTGCGCTGTCGATCCTGCACCGCATCACCGGCGTCGCACTCTCGGTCGGCACGCTGATGCTGACCTGGTGGCTGCTGGCCGCCGCGGCTGGCCCTGATCATTTCGCGCTGGCGCACGGCTTCATCACCTCCTGGCTTGGCTGGCTGCTGCTGCTGGGCTGGTCGGTGGCGCTGTTCTATCACCTGTCCAACGGCATCCGGCATCTTGCCTGGGACGCCGGCTGGGGCTTCGAGCTGCCGCAGGTGTACAAGAGCGGCTATGCGGTGCTTGCCGCCACGGTGATCCTGACCGCCATCGCCTGGGGCGTTGGCCTCTCGATGGGGAGCTGAGCCATGTCGATGCAATCCAATCTCGGCCGCGTGCGCGGCATGGGTTCCGCCAAGGAAGGCGTGCATCACTGGTGGATGCAGCGCCTGACCGCCATCGCGCTGGTGCCGTTGATGCTGTGGCTGGTGATCTCCATCGTCGCCCATGCCGGGGCCGGCCATGCCGCCGTGACCGCGTGGATGGGGCAGCCCATCCCGGCCATCCTGATGATCCTGCTGGTCGTTGGCGGCTATTATCATGCCAAGCTGGGCATGCAGGTGGTCATCGAGGATTATGTGCATAACGAGGGTGTCAAGTTCGCCGCCCTCATCGGCTTGAAGTTGCTCACCGTGGTGCTAGGTGTCGCTTCCGTGTTCGCCATTCTGAAGCTGGCTTTCGGAGCTTAACCCATGCAGTCCTACAAGATTGTCGATCATGCCTATGATGTTGTCGTGGTGGGGGCCGGCGGTGCCGGCCTGCGCGCGACCATGGGCGCCACCATGGCCGGGCTGAAGACCGCCTGCGTGACCAAGGTGTTCCCGACCCGCAGCCACACGGTGGCCGCGCAGGGCGGCATCGGTGCCGCGCTGAACAACATGAATGATGGCGATAACTGGCAGTACCACATGTACGACACCGTGAAGGGGTCGGACTGGCTGGGCGATCAGGACGCCATCGAATATATGTGCCGCAACGCGATCCCGGCGATCATCGAGCTGGAGCATTTCGGCATGCCCTTCAGCCGCACCGAGGAGGGCAAGATCTATCAGCGCCCGTTCGGCGGCCACACCACCAACTACGGCGAGGGCATGGCCAAGCGCGCCTGCGCCGCCGCCGACCGCACCGGCCATGCGCTGCTGCACACGCTCTACCAGCAGTGTCTGAAGCACAAGGCGGAGTTCTTCATCGAATATTTCGCGCTCGACCTCATCATCGACGAGGAGGGCGAGTGCCGTGGCGTCATGGCGCTGTGCCTGGAGGACGGCACGATCCATCGCTTCCGCGGGCACCAGGTGGTGCTGGCGACCGGCGGCTATGGCCGCGCCTATTTCTCCTGCACCTCGGCGCATACCTGCACCGGCGATGGTGGGGCGATGGTGCTGCGCGCCGGCCTGCCGCTGCAGGACATGGAGTTCGTGCAGTTCCACCCGACCGGAATCTATGGTGCAGGCTGCCTGATCACCGAGGGCGCGCGCGGCGAGGGCGGGTACCTCACCAATTCCGAGGGCGAGCGCTTCATGGAGCGCTATGCGCCGAACGCCAAGGACCTGGCCAGCCGCGACGTGGTCAGCCGGGCGATGACGGTGGAGATCAACGAGGGCCGCGGCGTCGGTCCGAACAAGGATCACATCCACCTGCATCTGGAGCATCTGGACCCGGCGGTGCTGCACCAGCGCCTGCCCGGCATCTCCGAGACCGCCAAGGTGTTCGCCGGCGTCGATGTGACCAAGGAGCCGATCCCCGTGGTGCCGACCGTGCACTACAATATGGGCGGCATCCCGACCAACTATCATGGCGAGGTGTTCCGGCCGACCAAGGACGATCCGGACGCCACCATCCCCGGCCTGATGGCGGCGGGCGAGGCGGCCTGCGTGTCGGTGCATGGCGCCAACCGCCTCGGCACCAACTCGCTGCTCGACCTGGTCGTGTTCGGCCGGGCCTGCGCCAATCGCTGCGGCGAGACGCTGAAGCCGGGCACCCCGCACAAGCCGCTGCCCGAGAGTGCGGGCGAGAACGCCATCGCGCGACTCGATGCCGTGCGCTTCAACAAGGGCGGCACCAAGACCGGCGAGGTGCGGCTGAAGATGCAGCATGTCATGCAGCGTCATGCCGCCGTGTTCCGCGACCAGAACATCCTGGAGACCGGCGTGAAGAATATTCACGATGTCGCCAAGGGGCTGGTCGATGTGGCGGTGACCGACAAGTCGCTGATCTGGAATACCGACCTGGTGGAGACGCTGGAGCTTCACAACCTCATGGGCCAGGCCATCGTCACGCTGGAATCCGGCGAGGCGCGCAAGGAAAGCCGGGGCGCGCATGCCCGCGACGATTTCACCGAGCGCGACGACGAGAACTGGATGAAGCACACGGTCTCCTGGTGTGATGTGGATAACGGCTTCAAGGTGGAGCTGGGCTATCGCCCGGTGCATCTGAACACCATGTCGAACGAGATCAAGACGATCCCGCCGAAGGCCCGCGTCTACTAAGCCCGGCCATTTCTTCTAGAGCCCAGGACAAGGAAACCCCCATGGCTCAGTTCACGCTGCCCGCCAACTCCAAGGTTACCGACGGCCAGACCTACAAGGCGCCGGACGGGGCGAAGCGGGTCAAGAAGTTCAAGATCTACCGCTACGATCCCGACAGCGGGAAGACGCCGCGTGTCGATACCTACGAGATCGATCTGGATGATTGCGCGCCGATGGTTCTCGACGCGCTGATCAAGATCAAGAACGAGGTCGATACCACGCTGACCTTCCGTCGTTCCTGCCGCGAGGGCATCTGCGGTTCCTGTTCGATGAACATCGACGGCACCAACACGCTGGCCTGCCTGAAGCCTATCGAGGATGTCGAGGGCGAGGTGAAGATCTACCCGCTGCCGCACATGCCGGTGATCAAGGACCTGGTGCCCGACCTCTCGACGCCCTATGCGCAGCTGGCCTCCATCGAGCCGTGGCTGCAGACCGAATCGGCCCCGCCACCGGATACCGAGCGCCGGCAGAGCCCGGAGGAGCGCGAGAAGCTGGACGGGCTGTGGGAGTGCGTGCTGTGCTTCTGCTGCTCCACCTCCTGCCCCAGCTACTGGTGGAATGGCGACCGCTATCTCGGCCCGGCCGTGCTGCTGCAGGCCTATCGCTGGATCGCCGACAGCCGCGACGAGAAGACCGGCGAGCGTCTGGACGCGCTGGAGGATCCGTTCCGCCTCTATCGCTGCCACACGATCATGAACTGCACCAAGACCTGCCCGAAGCATCTGAACCCGGCTAAGGCAATCGCCGAGATCAAGAAGATGATGGTGATGCGCCGCTGATCGCGGACTGTATCGCAGGCGAAACGAAAACCCCGCCGGTCATGCCGGCGGGGTTTTCGTTTTAAAGCCGCAGGCTGACCACGATGGTCGCGGCCAGTACGCCGGCCAGCACCACGCCGGACACCGCATAGAGCATCAGCGCGCGGCGCACATCGTCGGGTTGCAGCCGCGCACGGCCGCTGCCGATCCATGCGCCGGGCACGGTCAGCGCGGCATGCTGGCGCGGGCCGCCCAGCGACAGATCGAGCGCGCCGGCCATCGCCGCCAGAGCTCGTCCTTCGGTTTGGTCTTTCGCCTTGCCGCCGTCGCGCAGCAGAATGCGCAGGGCCGTGAGGGGCCGCGCGGTCGGTACGGCGATGGCGGCTATCGTGAAGGCAAGCCCCGCCAGCCAGGAGGCAGGCGCCTGGAACAGCCGGTCGGCCAGGGTGAAGGCGCGGCCGTAGAGCGTCTGGTCGCCGCGCCGCAGGATGCGCGCGCCGGCATGGGCGGCAGCCTGGGCCAGCAGGCCGGGCAGGCCGAACAGCGCCGCCCACAGCAGCGGGGCCGCGACCCAGGCAACGAAGCGCTCGGTCAGCGACTCCACGGCGACGCGGGCCACGGCATGCTCGTCCAGCCGGTAGATATCGCGGTCGGTCAGCGCATCGACCGACAGCCGCGCCTCGGCGAGCGTGCCGCCTTGCAGCAGGCGGCGGGCATTCTCCGCCAGATCGTAAGTGCGGCGCAGCGTCACGAAGGCGACCATCAGCCAAAGCGCCAGCGCCCAGCCGAAGCCGCTGGTCATCGCCAGACCATGCACCGCAATTCCCACGGGAAGGACCAGGATCAGCAGGGCCAGCAGGGCCAGCCAGCCCCGGATGCGCAGCGAGCGCGGCGTGCGTTCCGGCCGGTTCAGCCGGTCGTCGAACCAGCGCGCCAGCCGGCCCAGCAGATGGGCCGGATTCAGCCGCGACAGGCTGCGCGGCCACACGAAGCCGCCGGCATAGGCATCGATGGCCAGCGCCGCGATCAGCAGGATCAGGATTTCCGTCGATTGGCCGAGAAACAGGAGCATGCGCTACAATGCCCATCGCCCCGCGTGAGCGTCAATTGGTGGTGAGAGACAGTATTTCTAACTGATACGCCAATAGTGGAATTCCCTCTGTCGTCATTCCCGGGCTTGTCCCGGGAATCCAGGGTTCCGCTTACACGGGCGAGCATCCAGCAGACTGAAGCCTGGACCCCCGCAACAAGTGCGGGGGTGACGGTCTGGGTGTGTGGAGGGATTCCGCTGCCGTCCTGCTTCTTAAATATCCACCTCGGACGTGCGGCCGGACTGTTCCAGCTCCCAGCTGGCGGTCCAGTCCGCGCCTCTGCGCTCCAGCACCAGATAGTTGCGCTCCGCCGTATAGGTGCCGGACTGGCCGGGCAGGCCCCGCAGGCGGATCGGATGACCGGGCAGCGGCGAACTGCCAAAGCGCGCCAGCAGGCCGAGACCGATGGCATAGCCCTTTGGCGGGGCGGGATGGGCGATGCCGGAAGCGACCAGCTGGTGCAGCGGCTTCGGCGGTACATCCAGCGTGCCGTGGGTGGCCAGGTGAATCTCGCCCGACAGGCAGGTCACCGGCGTTGCGGGGTTGGCATGGAGTGCCGCCAGCCGCTCCAGGAAAGTCTTCCATTCCTCGCGGTGGGTGCGACTCTGCCACTGGTCGCGCAGATCGTCCTCGTATTTTTCCAGCCGCGGCGTCAGATGCATCAGCGCTTCGACCCAGGACAAGCGCGGCCCCAGCGCTGGCACGCTGGACAGCAGCAGGACGCGACCACCCGCGCCGGACCGGATAGTCTCCAGCATGGTCTCGAAGGATTTCCAGCCCGCCAGCCCCATGACGCAGTTCGGCCGCCGTTCGGAGCGCAGATCGGGTGCAATCACCTGCAGGCCGGGCAAGGCGACATGCCAGCCCAGGCTGGCGCCGGTCCGGTCCGGGCAGAAGCCGGGCAGCTCGTCCGGCCGGGCGCCATACTGGAACAGCAGGAAATGCTCGCGGGCGACGGCGAACAGCGTCTTGCCCTCCGGCGAATCCAGCTTCGCCGGGCGCAGCGAACCCCAGCCGTCGCAGATATCGTGATCGTCCCACATGGCGAGCGAGGGCACTCGCGCCATTATGCCGGAGATCGCCGGCTGGCCCAGTATGTCGAGATACAACCCGAAGAAACCATCCTGCAGGGTTTCGGCGAGATCGGCCTGCGGTGTGCCCGCCTCGGGGGGCCGCTTGCCGCGCGCCCAGCGCTTCAGCGCCGGATGGCTTTTCAGCAGTTCGTCGGCATAAATCTGGTCGCCGCCCTGCAGCAGCAGCTGGAAGGGCCGGTCTTCATGTTCGATCCGCAGCCGCCGCCACATCGCGTTGCGTTCGTCCAGTGGCCGCTTGCGGTCATCCTCCTCCTGCCCGTTGCAGGACACGAAGGCGATGCGCAGGTCGCCGTGGAAATCGGCATTCACCGGATAGTGCGTGCCACCCAGGCTGTATCCGGTATCCCGCCGCATCGGTAGGGTGAAGTCATAGCGCCAGGCGGTTTTCTCCAGCCGCGTCAGCAGCCGGGTCGCGGAGACACTCTCGCCCTCGGCATCAAGCAGCGGCGGTTCGTGTCCGTCCGGCAGCACCAGCAGGGCGGCGAGGCTGATTCGTTCCTCTGATGCGCCGCGCAGATAGAGCAAGGGGCCGACAGTATCCGTCACCAGCCTATTCCCCCTGTTGCAGAAGCAGGCCGCGTTGCCGCGCGCTGCGGAAGGCCAGCAGGAAGAAGCCCACGGCCAGCACCAGATAGACGGCGTTCACAGCCATGGCGCCGGCCCACAGGTCCCAGCGGAACACGCCCTCGAACATGACGGCGCGCATGCCCTCGAACACATAGGCCGACGGCGTGGCCCAGGCGATGGGCTGCAGCCAGAAGGGCAATGTGGCGATTGGGTAGTAGATGCCGCTGACCGGCGCGAAGGCGAAAATGGTGATCCAGGCCAGGCTTTCCGCGCCCAGCCCCACGCGCATGATGAGGCCGGTGACCGCCAGCCCCAGCGACCAGCCCATGATCATCAGGGCGCTGAAGAAGGCGAGCAGCGGCAGGCCCAGCGAGAAGATCGAGTAATGATAGAGCGGGATCGCTAGCAGCATCGCCGGCACCACGCCGATCAGCGTGCGGATCAAGGCCATGCTCACCAGCGCCGCGGCAAATTCCTGCGGCCTCAGCGGGCTGACGAAGAGATGGCCCAGATTGCGTGACCACATTTCCTCCAGGAAGGAGATGGAAACGCCGAGCTGGCTGCGGAACACCACATCCCACAACAACACGGCGGCCAGCAGGACGCCGACGGCCTCCGCCACCCAGGAGGAGTGGCCGAGGAAGAACTGGGTGATGAAACCCCATATGACCATCTGAACGGTCGGCCAGTAGGCAAGTTCCAGCAGTCGTGGCCAGGAGCCGCGCAGCAGATAGAGATAGCGCAGCACCATTGCCGCGATCCGGTTGGCGGACGCGATCATGCGGAGACCGCCTCCGGCGCGGTGTCGGGCCGGCGGGCGATGTCGAGGAAGACTTCCTCAAGGTTCTGGCGGCCATAGCGCGCGATCAGCTCCGACGGGGCACCCCGGTCCACGATCCGCCCGCCGCGCATCATCAGCACGGCATCGCACAGCCGCTCCACCTCCTGCATGTTGTGCGAGGCGAGCAGGATGGTGGCGCCGCTGTCCTGCTGGTAGCGCCGCAGATACTGGCGCACCCAGTCCGCCGTGTCGGGGTCCAGACTCGCCGTCGGCTCATCCAGCAACAGCACTTCCGGCCGGTTCAGCAGCGCCTTGGCCAGCGCCACCCGCGTCTTCTGCCCGGCGGACAGTTTGCCGGCGGGGCGTTCCAGCAGGGCCTCGATATCCATGTCGGCGGCGATTGCGGCTATCCGCGCCTTGCGGTCGCGCACGCCGTAGAGCCGGGCATAGATGCCCAGATTTTCGGCAACGGTCAGCCGGTGCGGCAGCTCCACATAGGGCGAGGAGAAATTCATGCGCGGCAGCACGCGATAGCGGTGGCGCACCATATCCTCGCCCAGGATACGAATGGACCCGGAAGTGGGGATCAGCAGCCCCAGCAGCATGGACAGTGTGGTGGTCTTGCCGGCGCCATTGCCGCCCAGCAGCGCCACGGTCTGGCCGGGCGCGATGGCGAAATCGATCCCGTCCACGGCGGTCACGGTCCGCTCGCGGCTGATATAGTCCTTGCGCAGGGATTGGACTTCGAGGACGGCATCGGGCATAGCGTCTATATAGGACGATGCGGTCCGTTGCGTACAGAAGCGATAGTGAGATGAGCCCGACCCCGCCCGACCGTCCGATGACGCCCTACGAACTGACCCACCCGGTGCGTCTGCACACGCTGGTCATGCTGCGCTGGGTGGCGGTCAGCGGGCAGGCGGCGACGCTGCTGGTGACCTATTTCTGGCTGGGCTTCGACCTGCCCATCGAGCTGGGCTTCACCATCGTCGGCCTGCTGGCGCTGCTGAACCTCTCGACCGCACTGCGCCAGCCTTCCTCGGCGCGGCTGACCGACCGCGAGGCGGCGGGGTCGATGGCCTTCGACATCCTGCAGCTCTCGGGCCTGCTGTTCATCACCGGTGGCCTCACCAACCCCTTCGCGCTGCTGGTGCTGGCGCCGGTGACCGTGGCGGCGACCATCCTGTCGGCACGCTCCACCATCGCGCTGTGCGTGCTGTCGCTGGCCTGCCTCAGCCTGCTGGCCTTCTTCCACCTGCCGCTGCCCTGGATGACAAGGCCACTGTTCGACCTGCCGCAGACCTATGTGCTGGGCATCTGGGCCGGGCTGTGGATCGCCACGATCTTCATGGCGACCTTCGGCTGGCTGGTGGCGGAGGAAGCACGCCGCATGCGCGATGCGCTGGCCGCGACGCAGATGGCGCTGGCGCGCGAACAGCGCCTGTCCGCGCTGGGCGGGCTGGCGGCGGCGGCGGCGCACGAACTGGGCAGTCCGCTGTCCACCATCGCGGTGGTTGCCAAGGAGTTGATCCGCGAAGTGCCGGCGGGCAGCGAGATCGCCGACGATCTGAAGCTGCTGCAGAGCGAGACCGACCGCTGCCGCCGCATTCTGGCGCAGCTGAGCCAGCGGCCGGAGGCCGACGGCAATGCGCCGTTCAGCCGCATCCGCCTGACCGACGCGGTGGAAGCAGCCGCAGTGCCTTATCGCCGCGATCCGATCGTGCTCGTGCTGGAAGCGGCGGACTCGGAAGGCAATCCGCCAACGGGGGAGGAGCCTACCCTGCCGCATACGCCGGAACTGATGCACGGGCTGGGCAACATCATGCAGAACGCCATCCAGTTCGCGCGTGAGACCGTGGAGGTCCGGCTGCACTGGGATGAGAACACGGTGCTGGTGGAAATCCAGGATGACGGGCCAGGCTATCCCCTCGCCGTGCTGGACAGTCTGGGCGAGCCGTATCTCTCTGGCCGCACGCAGCGGGACGGCCATATGGGCCTTGGCATTTTCATCGCCAAGACCCTGCTCGGGCGGACCGGGGCGCTGGTCGATTTCGGCAATGCCGGGGAAGGCGGCGGCGCGCGGGTGACATTGCGCTGGCCACGGGCGCATACCGGCTAGTATTTGCTGCTAAAAAGCTGGTTTTGGCTTCCAGAACCACCAGATAATGCCCAGGGATGAGAACGCTATCCCGGTAAGAACGAAGGAGCAGGCCGAGACATGGCGGAAGACAGTTCTCACAGGATGACGGGGCCAGTCGCCGGCGACATGACCCTGCTGCTGGTGGATGACGATTCGCCCTTCCGCCAGCGTCTGGCGCGGGCCATGGAAAAGCGCGGCTTTGCCGTTACCGATGTGGAAACCGTCGCGGAAGGTCTGGACGCCGCGCGGCACGGTCAGCCGCCGGCTTATGCGGTGGTCGATCTGCGGCTGGCCGATGGCAGCGGCCTGGATGTGGTGGAGGCGCTGCGCAGTGCCCGCCCGGACATGCGGATCGTGATGCTGACGGGCTATGGCAACATCGCCACCGCCGTCGCCGCGATCAAGGCCGGTGCCGTCGATTACCTGCCGAAGCCGGCCGATGCCGATGCGGTCGAGGCGGCGCTGCTGGACCATAAGGAGGCACTGCCGCCGCCGCCGGACGATCCGATGTCGGCCGACCGGGTGCGCTGGGAGCATATCCAGCGCGTGTTCCAGCAATGCGACCGCAATGTCTCGGAAACGGCGCGCCGGCTGAAGATGCACCGGCGGACCCTGCAGCGCATCCTGAACAAGCGGGCGCCGCGGCCTTAGCTTTTAGGGCCCTAAGCCCCGGCTGTCAGTTATCGGCTGTGGGAACCCAGGGCACGACGGCGATATCGATGCCTTCCTCGCGTAGTGCCTTGGCGTCCTCGCCCGAGGTCTCGCCATAGATGCTGCGCGGATCGGCCTCGCCATAATGGATTTTGCGCGCCTCCTCGGCGAAGGCAGGACCGACATAATCGGCATTCGCCTCGATCTGCCGCCGCAGCTCGCGCAGCTGGCGCAGCTGTTCGCCCGCGACGGCCATGGCCTGATCGTTGCCTGCGGTCGCGGGGGCGCTTTCCGACGGTTTCGCGATGGCAGGGGCCATCAGCTGCTTTTCCACCTTGGTGCTGCCGCAGACCGGGCAGGCGACCTCGCCCACCTTCACCAGCGCATCATAGGCAGCACTGTCGCGGAACCAGGACTCGAAGCCGTGCGCCTTGTCGCAGCGTAGCTGATATCGGATCATGGGGTGTCTGCATGAATGCCAATCGAATTGGGCATTTAATGTGGCGTGTCATCCGAATGAAACAAGAGAAATCGGCATGCATGGTGATCCCCGCCCCTCAGACTGGATCGTGCGCCACGCCGGGCTGGTGCCGGAGGGCGGCACGGTACTGGACGTGGCCGCGGGCGGTGGACGGCACACGCGGCTTTTGCGGCGGCTGGGCCATCCGGTGGTTGCGGTCGATATCGACATTGCCGGGCTATCCGATCTTGCGGACGATCCGGAAGTCGAACTGCTGCAGCACGACCTTGAGGATGGCGGGCCCTGGCCGTTTGCGGACCGGCGCTTCGCCGGTGTGGTCGTCACCAACTATCTATGGCGGCCGATCCTGGCGGATATTGTGGCCTCGGTAGCGCCCGGCGGTGCCCTGCTCTACGAGACCTTTGCCGCCGGCAACGAACGCTTCGGCAAGCCCAGCAACCCGGATTTCCTGTTGCAGCCGGGTGAGTTGCTGGACGCCGTGCGCGGGGCGTTCAGAATCGTCGCCTACGAGGATATCGAACAGTCGGAACCGAAGCCGGCCATGGTGCAGCGGATCGTCGCCCTTCGGTCCTGATGGGTCGCCTGTAAAGCGTCAGCGCATGATGCCCGCACCGGCCAGGAAGTCGGTGAAGGCAAACAGCAGCCAGATGATGGTGATACCAGCCCCCAGGATAACGAGCAGCCAGATCACCGAGCGCAGGAAGACCGAAACCTCCGCCTTCGCGCCGGCCTTGTGCTTGTGGTGCTTGAAATCGACATTGGCCTTCGTGTCGGCAGCGGCGGGTGCCGCCTTTGGCGTCTCCTTTACCAGCGTGCGCTTCTCGGTGGCCGGTTTGCTGGTGTCGTAGATGACGATCTCGCGGCCCTGATTGGCGTCGGCGTCATAATCATCCTTGATGACCTTCACGCCCTCGAAACGTTTTTCGGCATAAAGCTGCTTGGCCGTATCGACCGCCTTATCCCTGTCGGAATAGGTCGAATCGATCATCCAGTTTCCGCCTTTCAGCGTGTGAACCTCATAGAGAATCGGCATCAGGCGTCCCGTTTAAGGATTGCTGGTGGCTGGCCGGCGGGGCTTTTGGCCCCCCGGTGCCGTCAATACCTCGCATTGTCTTTATTTGCGCAGTTCAATCAAGCATCTTGCAGCAAGATGACAGGGTAGCCGGTTATTGCCAGAAGGGTGGCAATACCCACATGCTGAAGAAGCCATTCCGTCAAACGCCATTGCGAGGTTCCCTGTGTCTGCTGCGAATCCGGTTCCGGAAACAATCCCGTCCGGCGATGCCCCCCAGCCTGGCGTACCCCAGCAGGGGCTTCCGGCGCCCGGCCTGCTTGACCGCGCGCTCACCAACCTGAAATCGGCCTGGCGCGAGATTGCCGGCGGCAAGGAACAGGAGCCGCGCGCGCTGGACGATGGTGCTGTGCAGAAGCTGCGCGCCCGCATCGCCGAATGTATCGAGGCGCGGGGTGGTGAGGTGTCGGCCCGTGCCCGTGCGGCGGGTATCGGTCAGCTCTATCTCGGGCTGAACCGGGAAGGGCGCGAACGCTTCCTGACCGTGCTGGCCGGGGAGTTCGATGTCGAGGATGCGGCGCTGGATGCGGCGCTTGCCGCCTGTCGGGAAGCACCGGACCGGGCGGCGCGGCTGGCAGCGGAGGAAAGGCTGCGCAGCGTGCTGGTGGCGCCGCGCGTAAAGCTGCTGACCCAGTTCAACGTCTTGCCGCAGGGGGTGAAATTCCTGGTCGATATGCGCGCCGACCTGCTGCGCATGGATCTGAAGCAGCCGCACCTGGCCAGCCTTGACCGCGACATGAAGGATCTGCTGACCGCCTGGTTCGATGTCGGCTTCCTCGATATGCGGGCGATCTCCTGGGACTCGCCGGCGGCCCTGCTGGAGAAGCTGATCGCCTATGAGGCGGTGCATGAAATCCGCTCCTGGGCCGATCTGCGCAATCGGCTGGCCCGCGACCGGCGCTGCTACGGCTTCTTCCATCCGCGCATGCCGGACGAACCGCTGATCTTCGTCGAGGTGGCGCTGGTGAAAGGGCTGGCGGGATCGGTCCAGGCGCTGCTGGACGAAAGCGCGCCGGTGGCCGACCCGAAAGACGCGGACACCGCGATCTTCTATTCGATCTCCAACACCCAGAACGGCCTGCGCGGTATTAGCTTCGGCAGCTTTCTCATCAAGCGCGTGGTTGATGCGCTGGCCGCCGATCTGCCGCAGCTGAAGATCTTCTCCACCCTGTCGCCGATCCCCGGTTTCCGGCGCTGGCTGGACGGCGCGCTGGCCGCCGATCCGGAGCTGCTGCCCGATGCCGAGCGCGCGACCATCGCCGAGCGGAATGCGGACTTCGCCGATCCGTCGGTCCTGGCAAAGCTGCTGGCCGAGCCCGGCTGGCAGCAGGACAAGGCGTTGGCGGATGCGCTGCACGAGCTGCTGGAGCGGTTGTGCGCCCGCTATCTCACCATCCAGCCCAAGGGAAGGCTGCTCGACCCGGTGGCGCGCTTCCATCTCGGCAATGGCGCGCGGATCGAACGGCTGAACTGGCTGGGTGACGTGTCCGCCAAGGGACTGAAGGAATCTGCCGGGCTGATGGTGAACTATCTCTACCGGCGCGAGGATATCGAGGAGAATCACGAGGCCTATGCGCGCGACGGTACGGTCGCCGTCTCGGCCGATATCGCCGATCTGCTGGCGCCGTGGCGGGGCGACAAGAAATCCGCTCCCAAACTGCGCGTGCGCGGCAGCCGGAACCCGCTGCGCCGTATCGCCGGCTAACCGGCCTTTTACATCATCGTGTAAAGGCTTTCCGGGCGGATTGCCTCGTCCAGCCGGAAACGGTGGTTGGCCGGCGGATGCGCGCGCTGGCCGCATTCCATGCGCGGGCAGATGCGGCAGCCAACACCGATCGGCACCACATGCGCGCTGTTGGCAAGGTCGAAGCCATCGGCATAGATCATCTCGCGCGCATGGATCATGGCGCAGCCGATGCCGATGGCGAAATGCCGGCGCGGGGCGTTGTGGCGGTAGTCGCCCTTGGTGATGGTGCGGGCGATGCAGAAATAGCGCTCGCCGCTTGGCATCTCGGATATCTGGATATTGATGCGTTCCGGCTGCAGGAAGGCGGCATAGACGTTCCAGCGCGGGCACGCACCGGAATGGCGCGGAATCTGGATACCCGACAGCGAGAAGCGCTTGGAGATGTTTCCGGCGATATCGGTGCGCACAAGGTGCATCGGGATGCCCTGCAGGCCCGGCCGCTGCAGGCTGGTCAGCCGGTGGCACACCTGCTCGAAGCTGGCGCCGAAGCGGCGTGCCAGACGCTCGATGTCGTAACGGTAGTCGCGTGCCATCCGGTAGAACGGCTCATAGGGCATGATGAGGGCGGCGGCGAAATAGGCGGCCAGCGCGTTGCGCGCGAGGTCAGGCGCGTCGCCTTCCGGCAGGCTGGCCTCGGCGACGATGGCGTCGATCTCGCGCACCGCCGCCAGCAGGCCCAGTTGGTGCGCCGCCGCGAAGATCGCCGATTCCGGCGGCAATATGTCGGAGACCAAAAGCCGGCCACTGGTGGGCTCCAGCTTGCGGGCAATGCCGGAGGGCAGCGAGGAAAGGCGCCAGTCGATACCGAACACATTGGCAAGGTAGCTCTTCAGCCCGCCCTCGAAATCCTCGGCGGCATGGTCGATATCGGCGCGCACCCGCTCCGCCGCCGCCTCCAGCGCCGGGAAGTAATTGGCATTCTCCTGGATGAAATCGGAAATCCGGTCGGTCGCCAGATGAAAGGGCGGGCCTTCCTCGCTCGGTATGTCGGGCTCTGCCTGGCGGTGCGATTCCAGCGCGCGATAGCGGTCGGAGAGATGCCGGATGGCGCGCGCCACGGCCGGGTTGCTGTGCGCGAAGTCGCGGATGTCGTGGTTGGTAAGGTCGGATTCCGCGAACAGATCCTCGCCGAACATCTCCATCAGGTCGCCGACGATCCGCGCCTCGTCGCCATCGACCAGGTCGCCCGGCTCCACGCCGAAATACCCGGCCAGCTTGAACAGCAGCGGCACGGTGATCTTGCGGCGGTTGTGCTCGATCAAATTCAGGTAGCTGATCGAGATTCCGAGTGCCGACGCCAGGTCGGTCTGGCTCAGCCGGCGCTGCAGGCGAAGCTTGCGGATGCGCGATCCGATCTGCGGGTCCGATTTTGCGGTCATGTCCGCCCCTCGGTTTTACAAAATTTTACAAACCGTGCCGTTTTCTTTGACCTGTGTTTTGCAGGTTTACACGGCTAACTCACGATATTTGTTGCGTAAATTCGGCTCGTGTCAAATCTTTACATCAACAGCCCGCGCCATTGCGGAGCAGAGATTGAGGAGACCGACCATGCAGGACCAGAACAACCGCACCATGCCTCCGCAAGAGGATTACTGCACCATCATCGCGCCCTCCATGGCGGAGGCGATGCGCCAGTTCACCGCCCGCGGGCTTGACCGCGAAGGCTACAGCATCGCCGGCCGCGTCGGCCGCCATGAGTTGCTGCTGGCCGATGGCGAGGCCACGACCGAGCTGTTTGCCGGCGAGAAGATGTTCGCCGCCACCTTCGTCCGCCGCCGCGCCGCGGCGACCGCCTGACCGCTTCCCTCAACCTCCTCGGCGGCGTTCCGGCCAAAGGCAGAAAGACCGAAGCCGCGCCGCTCTTTTCTTCCGACGACAGAGATCGGGTCGCCACCAGGCCCAGCAGATTGGAGACTATAATGCTCGACCAGCCGATGAATTTCCCGCCCTCCGGCGGCGCGCCGAATGAACCCTTCCCCGCGCCGGAATGGGCGCCGGACCGCTGGCGCACTGTTGCCCGTACCTACACGATGGCGGATGTCCGTCGGCTGTCGGGCTCGCTGCCGATACGCCACACGCTGGCCGAGAACGGCGCACGCAAGCTCTGGCAGCTGCTGCATGAGGAGGATTTCGTCCCGACGCTGGGCACCTTCACCGGCAACCAGGCGGTGCAGCAGGTGAAGGCGGGGCTGAAGGCGATCTACCTGTCGGGCTGGCAGGTTGCCGCCGATGCCAACACCAGCGGCAATATGTATCCGGACCAGAGTCTGTATCCGGTGGACAGCGTGCCCTCCATCGTGCGGCGTATCAATAAGGCGCTGCAGCGTGCCGACCAGATCCAGACCATGGAGCGGCATGACGGGCAGAAGACCCCCCAGGAGTCGGGCGAGCACGACTTTTTCGTGCCGATCATCGCCGATGCCGAGGCCGGTTTCGGCGGTCCGCTGAACGTGTTCGAGCTGATGAAGGCGATGATCGAGGCGGGGGCTGCGGCCGTGCATTTCGAGGACCAGCTCGCCTCGGAGAAGAAGTGCGGTCATATGGGCGGCAAGGTGCTGGTGCCGACCAGCCAGTTCGTCCGCACGCTCAACGCCGCGCGGCTGGCCAGCGACGTGATGGGCGTGCCGTCCATCATCATGGCCCGCACCGATGCGGAGGCGGCGCGCCTCATCACCTCCGATGTGGACGAGTATGACGCGCCCTTCATCACCGGCGAGCGCACGGCCGAGGGCTTCTTCCGGCTGAAGGGCGGCTTCGACTGCGCCATCGCGCGCGGCCTCGCCTACGCGCCCTATGCCGACCTGATCTGGTGCGAGACCTCGACGCCCAATCTGGAGGATGCGAAGCGCTTCGCCGAGGCGATCCGCAAGCAGTATCCTGACCAGATGCTGGCCTATAACTGCTCGCCCTCCTTCAACTGGGCGAAGCATCTGGACCAGGCGCAGATGAAGGTGTTCCAGCGCGAGCTGGGTGCGATGGGCTACAAGTACCAGTTCATCACCCTGGCCGGGTTCCACAATCTCTCCTACACGACCTTCGATCTGGCGCGGCGCTACAAGACCGACGGCATGGCCGCCTACAGCCAGCTGCAGCAGGCCGAGTTTGCGGCAGAGAAGGACGGGTTCTCCGCGACCCGCCACCAGCGCGAGGTCGGCACCTCCTACTTCGATGCGGTGTCGATGGCGGTGTCGTCCGGCCAGAGCGCCACGACGGCGATGGCCGACTCGACCGAAACGGCGCAGTTCTGAGGCAATAGGATCTGGGCGGCACAGGGGAGGCGCCTCAAAAGTTTCGCGGATTACCGGTGCCCGGTCCGGTTCAAACCGGCCCGGGGTCAAGGGGCCGCCGGCGATCCGCGAAAACAGAATTAACAGGGACCGCTACCAAGGAACCCCGGAGAGCCCTTCTCCGGGGTTCTTCTATGTGCGGGAAATGCGGCGCAGCACTTCCGCCAGAATCCGCTGCCGGACCTCGGGTGGCTGGGTCTGGAGATATTTCAGCCGGCCGGAATTCATCAGATCCGCCATGCCATGCACGACGGACCAGATGCCCGCCACCTCGGCCATCAGGGATTCGTCCTGCATCAGGCCGGCAAGCGATGTGCTACCGGTATCTCCGCGCAGCCGGCGCACACCCTCCACCAGATGCAGAAAGGCGGCCGAGGCCGCGCTGTCCAGCGCTGGATCGGAAAAATCAGGCCGGTCGGAGGAGAAGATCAGCCGGAACAGTGCCGGGCTGCGCGCCGCGTAATCCAGATAGCCCTGGCCGGCAGCGTTCATCTGCGCCGCCGGGTCCGGCGCGGCGTTGCGCTGAGCCGCCCGCATGCTTTCCAGGAAGCGTGTGAAGCCTTCTGCTGCCAGAGCGGTAAGCAGGCCGCCCGCATCACCGAAATGATGCGCCGGGGCGGCGTGGCTGACGCCGGCGCGCTTGGCGACGCCGCGCAGGGAAAAGGCTTCCACGCCCTTGTCCGTCAGCTCCGCCTCGGCGGCCTCGATCAGCGCCGCGCGCAGATTGCCGTGGTGATACTGCCGGCCCGATGCCGCCTCGGCGGGTTTCGCGTCTTCCTGCATGGTTCTTTCCGGTTGCGATCCTGCCTTCTGAATAGCGCCTTTGGATCGCACGGTCAAAATAATCTTGACAGCGTCAGGATTCGCGTTCATCCCTATCTTTACATCGTCAAGTTAGGAGGTGATCATGTCCCCCGATGCATTGTTCCAACTGGCAAACACGGCTGCCCTGCTGGGCTGGGCCGGGCTGCTGGCCACGCCGCTGGCGCCGCGTCTGTTGCCGCGCCTGTCCGCCCTGCTGGTGCCGGGCCTCTTGTCGCTGGCCTATACCGGCCTGATCCTGGCCTTCTGGTCGAGGGCGCAAGGCGGCTTCGATACGCTTGAGAATGTGATGATCCTGTTCACCCAGCCGGAAATCGTGCTGGCCGGCTGGCTGCATTACCTGGCCTTCGACCTGTTTGTCGGGGCCTGGGAAGTGCGCGCGGGCCAGCGCGCCGGCATGCCGTTCTGGCTGGTCCTGCCCTGCCTGCCGCTGACCTTCCTGTTCGGCCCGGCGGGGTTCGTTGCCTTCCTCATTCTGCGTGCCGCTCACCGGACAGTTCGCCCGACCGTGGCGGGGCAGGTGGCGTCATGAGCACGCTGGCGATGCAGGAGGCCGGCTTCCGGCCCGTCCGTCCGCTCAACCGCTTGTTCCTGGACCTGTTTGGCGCGGAAAGGCTGTTCGCCGAAACGGCACTGGTGTTGATGCTGATGATACCGCCGACGCTGCTGGCGATGGCGTTCGATGGTCGCATGTTGCTGGGCGAGAATCTCTGGATCAAGCCGCTGAAGTTCGAGATTTCCCTCACGCTGTATTTCCTGACGCTGGCCTTCTTCGCGCGCTGGCTGCCGGCTGGCATGACGGAAACCCGCTGGTACCGCCTGTTCGCGGGTGGGGTCGTGCTCAGCACTGGGCTGGAGATGCTCTGGATTGGTGCTGCCGCGACACAGGGAATCCAGTCGCATTTCAACACGACGAACCCGCTGATGGCGGCGCTTTATCCGATGATGGGGGCGCTGGCGACCTACCTGACCTCGTCCAGCCTGATCTACGGGCTGGCGATCCGCCGTGCCGGCGGGCTGGCGCTGGAGCCGGCCTTCCGTTTCTCGGTGATCTGGGGGCTGATCCTGACCTTTGCGCTGACCGTTCCGGTGGCCGGCGGCATGGCTGTTGCCTTTCCCGGTCATGCTGTCGGGGCGGGCGACCTGCGGGTGCCGCACTTCCTGGCCACCCATGCGATGCATTTCCTGCCGGTGGCGGGCTATGCGGCGGGCCGGCTGCTGCCCGGGCGGATGGCATTGCCGGCGGTGCGGTTCTTCACCCTGGGCTTCGTTCTGTTCGTGGCCTACAGCCTCGCCGAGGCGGCGATGGGCTTCGGGTTCCTTGGCCTGATCTTCTGACGGGTGGCGGTTCAGTCGGCAGAATCGAGGATCTGGACCGCCATGCCGTTCTCCGCCCCCTTGGCCTGCTTCTTCAGCTTGCCGACGGTATCCATCATCGTATCCGGCGAGCAGCAACGCCGCCCGGCCGGAACATGCAGCAGCGCCGCGCTGCAGGTCATCAGCCGGTAGCGGTGCGGCTGCCCGTCCCGGTCCGTGGCGTCGATATAGCCCTTCGCCCGCGCCTCGGAATCGTAGAAGCTGGCGATATCCTCGGCGAAGGTGCGACACAGATCGCTCACCATTTCGGCCGCACTCTCCGGCGCCACGCCTTCCAGCGCCAGGAAGAAATCGTCGCCGCCGACATGGCCGATCAGCGCCGCGCGGTTCACGAAATGCTTCTGCAGCAGTTCGGCGAACAGCAGGATCGCCCGGTCGCCCTGGCGGAAACCGTAGGTGTCGTTGAACGGCTTGAAATTATCGAAATCGAAATAGACTAGCGTGACCGCCAGTTCGGGGTCCGTCGCCGCCGTGGCGACATAGGCGTGGATCGAATTGTTGCCGGGCAGCTTGGTCAGCGGGTTCTGGTCGCGCGCGGTGGCGATATTCTTCTCGTTGATCAGCCGCAGCAGCGAGGTGGTGGACAGGAAGCCGACATAGCGCTGGTCGGTGACGATCAGGATTCCCTCGGCATTTTCCGCCAGCGCGAAGATTTCCAGGATCTTGCCAGTATCGTCATGGATATCGGCCACCGGGCAGTGGGTGATGAAATCCTTCAGCGCCTTGCCATAGGCCTTGTTGTGGATCAGGTCGCGGCCATAGGGCGAGTAGATGTAATCCTTCAGCGCTTCCTCGCGCACGATGCCGATCGGCTCCCCCTGACGGTCGATCACCGGAAAGAAGGTGCGCTGCTTGTTGGTCCGGAAGGTCTCGAAGACGTCCTTCATGTCGGTATCGACCGTCAGCGGCTGGATGAACTCCATGGCCAGCCGGTCGCCGGCATTGCCATCCCGGGAGGCACGGCGGTCGCGCAGCGTGATCTGCGCCACATGCTCGTAGTGATCCTGAATTTGCGCCAGTTCCGTGGTCGGACGGGCCACGAAATAGCCCTGCACCAGGTCGCAGCCGATATCCCGGCAGGTGATCAGTTCGGCCTCGGTCTCCACCCCTTCGGCGACCACGATGATGCCCAGCACATGCGCCAGATCGACGATGGTGGAAACGAACAGCTTCTTCTTCGGATCGCGTTCGATGCCGGTGATGAAGAACCGGTCGATCTTCACCTTGTCGGGCTGATAATCGTACAGCAGCTTCAGGCCCGAGAAACCGGTGCCGAAATCGTCAATCGCCAGCAGGTAGGATTGCGTGCGGTAGCTGCGCAGCACCCGCATGGAATCCGCAATATTGCTGGTGTCATGGCGTTCCGTCAGCTCGAAACAGACCGATCGCGGATCAATCCCATGGCGCTCGATGATCGGCAGCGTCTGGTTGGGCTGGTAGTCCGGCGATTCCAGCAGCCTGGGATCGAGATTGAAGAACAGCTTCCGTTCGGTGCTGCCCGGCAGCTGCGCGAATTTCGCGATGGCCTTCTCGCGCAGCAGCATGTCGGCCTTGTGCAGCAGATTCTCGCTGTAGGCATGATCGAAAAGCTGCTGGATGCTCTTGAAGCCGATGGTTTCCGCGCCGCGCAGCAAGGCTTCATAGCCATAGCAGGTGCCGCTGCGGATATTCACGATCGGCTGGAAGGCATAATCGATATGCTCGCGCAGGGATGCCAGGAACCGGGCATTGGCATCGGCGCTGCGGCGGCCGATGGTGATGGCGGGCAAAATGGTGCCGCCGCCGTCGCTGAGATCGTCCCGGTTAAATGACATTTTCTCTTTCTGTGCAGACGGTTGCTCCCGGATTATCCGGCAGCGTTTCAGTGCAGTTTCAACCGACTATTAGCGCAGCATCGACAATCTGGAAATCCATCCACAGCCGATGAAACAGAAAATTCATTTAGATATGGTAAACAAAACAAAGAATTTTAAGGAATTTTCCACCGATATAGATAATGAATCCCGAATGTAGCTGACGGGAAAGTAAAACAAAAGCGGCGTTCAGTTGCTGTTCTTAAGTGCAGCGAGAGCGCGCCAGCCAATATCCCGCCGATAAAACCCTTCCGGCCAGTCGATGCGGGCTATGGCGTCATAGGCATTCTTCTGTGCGGCCGCCAGGTCTTTGCCAAGAGCGGTTACGCCCAGCACGCGGCCCCCCGTTGCCACTAACCGGTCTGCCTCGTCGCGCGCGGTTCCGGCATGGAAGACAACCATATCGTTGGCGTCCGGCAGCGCCTCCAGCCCCTGTATTTCCGTACCCTTCTTGTAGCTGCCGGGATAGCCGTTGCTGGCCATCACCACGCACATGGCCGGCTCGTCATGCCAGCGCAGATCGAAATGGCCGAGCTGCCGGTCGGCCGTGGCGAGAAGGGCGGGCAGGATGTCGCTCTTCAGCCGCATCATCAGCACCTGGCATTCCGGATCGCCGAAGCGGACATTGTATTCGATGAGGCGTGGGCCGGTTTCAGTGATCATCAGCCCGGCATAGAGCACGCCGGTGAAGGGATTGCCCTCCGCCTTCATGCCGGCGACGGTTGGCAGGATGATGTCCGCCATGATGCGCCCGGCCATCGCCTTATCGACGATGGGGGCCGGCGAATAGGCGCCCATGCCGCCGGTGTTCGGCCCGGTGTCGCCGTCGCCGACGCGCTTGTGGTCCTGCGCATTGCCGAAGGGAATCGCCGTCTCGCCATCGGCCAGGGCGAAGAAGCTGGCCTCCTCGCCCTGCATGAATTCCTCGATGACCAGCTCCGCGCCGGCGCTGCCGAAGGCCTTGTCCGCCATCATCATGTCGATGGCGTCCATCGCCTCCTGCTCGGTCATCGCGACGACCACGCCCTTGCCGGCGGCCAGCCCGTCCGCCTTCACGACGATGGGCGCGCCCTGCTGGTGCACGAAATCCTTCGCCTGCTCGATATTGGTGAAGCGGCCATAGGCGGCGGTCGGGATGTTGTGGCGGGCGCAGAAATCCTTCATGAAGCCTTTGGAGCCTTCCAGCGCCGCGGCGGCCCGGCGCGGGCCGAAGGATTTGAGCCCGGCGGCGTCCAGCGCATCGACCAGCCCGGCGACCAGCGGTGCTTCCGGCCCGACCACCACAAAATCGATGGCATTATCCGTGGCGAAGCGGACCACGCCTTCGATATCCTCGGCGGCGACGGGGACGCATTCGGCCAGCTGCGCGATGCCGGCATTGCCGGGGGCGCAATAGAGCGTGTCGCACAGCGGCGAGGCAGACAGTGCCCAGGCCAGCGCATGTTCCCTGCCGCCCGATCCGACCAGAAGAATCTTCATGCTTCTTTCTCCACCGCCGCTGGATTCCTTTCGCGAGGCGGGTCTTGTATCATAGAGCGTATGACATTCGACACACTTCAGAACGAGCCCGGCTCCACGCCCGGAAATGTCCCCGTCTTTTCCGTCGGCGAGCTGTCGCAGGCGGTGAAGCGCACCATCGAGGGTACCTTCGAGCGGGTGCGCGTGCGCGGCGAGGTTTCCGGCTTCAAGCGCCATTCCTCCGGCCATCTCTACCTGTCGCTGAAGGACGACCAGGCGGTGCTGGCCGCCGTGTGCTGGCGCGGCCAGGCCGGCAGGCTTTCGATCCAGCCGGAAGACGGGATGGAGGTGATCTGCGTCGGGCGGCTGACCACCTATCCCGGCCAGTCGAAATACCAGCTGGTCATCGAGCAGATGGAACTGGCCGGCGAGGGCGCGTTGCTGAAGCTGCTGGAGGAGCGCAAGCGCAAGCTGGCGGCCGAGGGGCTGTTCGCCGCCGAGCGCAAGCGCGCGCTGCCCTATCTGCCGCGCGTGATCGGCGTCATCACCTCGCCGACCGGGGCGGTGATCCGCGACATCCTGCATCGCCTCGCCGACCGCTTTCCGCGCCATGTGCTGGTCTGGCCGGTCGCCGTACAGGGCGAGGCCTCGGCGGCGCAGGTCGCGGCGGCCGTGCGCGGGTTCAACGAATTGCCGGCCGATGGTCCGGTGCCGCGCCCGGATGTGCTGATCGTCGCGCGCGGCGGCGGTAGCCTGGAGGATCTCTGGGGCTTCAATGAGGAGATCGTGGTGCGCGCCGTCGCCGACAGCGCCATTCCGGTGATCTCCGCCGTCGGTCATGAGACCGATACGACGCTGATCGATTTCGCGTCCGACCGGCGGGCGCCGACCCCGACCGCCGCCGCCGAGATGGCTGTGCCGGTGCGCGCCGACCTCGAAGCCTCGGTCCGCACCGCTGATCTGCGGCTGTTCCAGGCGATGGCGCGGGGGCTTGCGGACCGGCGCAAATATCTGGACGCGATGGCGCGCGCGCTGGGCGATCCGCAGACCTTGCTGGGCACGGCGGTGCAGCGCCTCGACGTGGCGGCGGAGCGGCTGGAGAACGGCGTTGCCGCCGGGCTGCGCCAGCGCCGGTCCGATGTCGCCGCGCGCGCCGCGCGCCTCGTCCATCCGCGCCAGTTGCTCGCCGCCAAGGGGCAGGCGCTGGCGGCCGGTACGCGGGCCCTCGACCAGGCGATGGCCGGGCAGCTCGACCGCAGCCGGGCGCGCCGCGACCGGGTGGCAGCAAGGCTGCATCCCGGCCTGTTCGCCAGCGAGCTGCGGGTCGCGGCGGACCGCGTGCGCCGGGCCGCCACCGACCTGGACGGCAGTACCGGCCGGCTGCTGAAGGCGGCGGATGACCGGCTGCGGGCACAGGGCCGGCTGCTCGAAAGCTATTCCTTCAGGAACGTGCTGGACCGCGGCTTCGCCCTGGTGCGCGACGCTGACGGCCATGTGCTCCGCCGGGCGGCCGATACCAGCGTCGGCCAGGCGGTCAGTCTGCACTTCGCCGATGGCAGTGCGGGTGCGGTGATCGGCGGTGCCGATACGGACGCGCCCTCGAAACCGCGCCCCGCGCCAAAAACCGCGCCCAAGGCCACGCCGGCCGCTTCGTCGCCGCCGCCGAAACAGGGAAGTTTGCTGTGATGCGTCTGCTTGTCGCCTTCTTCATCCTGTGCCTGTCCGCCCTGCCGGCTGCCGCCCAGAGTGGACAGCTCTCGCTGGAGGGAAAACCGATCCAGGGCGGGCTGATGCGCGGCAAGACCGCACCCGGTGCCACCGTGACCTTCGATGGCAAGACCATGCGCGTCGCCGAGGATGGGGTTTTCCTGATCGGCTTCGGCCGGGAGGCGCCAGCGGAAATGACGGTCGAGGTCAGGCTGCCCTCCGGCCGTGCGCTGACGCGGACCCTCCAGGTCGAGCAGCGCAGCTACGATGTTCAGCGTATCGACGGGCTGCCACAGACCATGGTCACGCCGCCGCCGGAGCTGCTGGCGCGCATCCGGTCGGAAAATGCGGAGATCCAGCGGGCACGCGATCTGGATACCGCCGTGCCCTTCTTCCGCAGCGGATTCATCTGGCCGGCGCTGGGGCGCATCAGCGGCATCTATGGCTCGCAACGCATCCTGAACGGCCAGCCGCGCCAGCCGCATTACGGCATCGACATCGCGGCCCCGAAGGGCACCCGCGTCGTCACCCCGGCGGATGGTGTTGTGGCACTGGTGCATCCCGACATGTACTACACGGGTGCGACCATCGTGATCGACCACGGCCACGGTCTCACCTCCGCCTTCCTGCATCTCGACGAGACCTTTGTCGAAGTCGGGGAGATCGTGCGTCAGGGCCAGCGCATCGCCACGGTCGGGTCCAGCGGCCGGTCCACCGGCGCGCATCTGGACTGGCGGGTCAATCTGTTCGATATCCGGCTGGACCCCGCCCTGCTGGCCGGGCCAATGCCGAAGACGGGCGCGGAGGAGGCTAGTCCGGCCAGCGCCGGTGCAGCCAAAGCCACTGCCCCGGGCGCTCCCGCACCCAGGACTCAATAATCGCGGTGCAGGTCGCCGTCAGCGCGGCGATATCGGCCTTGCGGTCGCCGCTGTCCGGCAGTTCCAGCGGCGGATAGGCGGTGATGCGGAAGCGGCAGCCCTCCAGCCGTTCGACCCGCGCCGGAATCAGCGGACAGCGATAGCGCAGCGCGAAGGCGGCGAAGGCCGTGCCCGTCATCGCGTCGCGTCCGAAGAAGGGCACCGGGATGCCCTCATTCATCTTCTGGTCGATCAGCAGTCCGGCATGGCCGTCCGCGCGCATGGTGCTGAGCAGCGCTTCCGCCCCTTCCCGTCCTTTCGGGACCAGGTCGCCGGCAATCTTGTGGCGGCCCCACAGGATGATCCGGTTCATCAGCGGGTTGTTGGCGGCGCGGTAGATGCGTGTCAGCGGCAGGCCGGCCTGGCTGGCGGCCAGGCTCATCAGCTCCCAATTGCCGATATGGCCGGAAAAGAACAGGCCGGGCTGGCCATCGTCGCGGGCATTGCGGACATGTTCCATGCCGACAAGGTCGATGCGCGGATCGTTCAGCAGGTCGAGGCGCGGCAGATGCGGATATTCGCCGACCAGTCGGCCGAGATTGTCCCACATCGCGCGGATGATGACGTCGATCTCGGCGGCGGACTTCTCCGGGAAGGCCCGCTGCAGATTACGCCGGGCGCGCCGGGTTGCGCCAAGCCAGGGGCCGACCGTACGGCCGATGGCACCGCCCAGTGCCGAGGCCCAGCCGATCGGCAGGATGGCCATAAGCCCGATGATCGGCGCCACCCCCGCCGCCTGCAGCGGGTAGCGCACGAAGCGGTTGAAGGCGCTGTAGCGGTCAGACATTGCCCTGTCCTGTGTCGGTCCGTCTGGCGAAAAGCGCATCCAGCAGGGCCATCGGCGCGGCCGCGTCCTGCCAGCTCAGGATGACGTCCAGCACCGCGATGCCGTCCCGGTAGGCGGGCGGCAGCCGTACCCAGTCCTTGCGGGTTGTGACCGGCAGCAGCCCGGCATCGTCCGCCCGCTTCGCAAGTGCCGCAATCTCCGTGGTGCTGTAGGGATAGTGATCGGGAAAAGCCGCGCTCTCCACGATCTCCGCACCGGCCTCGCTTAGGCTCTCGAAGAATTTCTCCGGCCGGCCAATGCCGGCGAAGGCCAGCACGCGGCGGCCGGTGAGATCGGCACCGGCAACTGGTGTCAGCCGTGCCGGCAGGATCGGCAGCGCGTTGCCGATCTGCGCGGCGGCACCGGTGCGGTCCTCGCCGATCAGCACGACCGCCTGCGCATGGGCGAGCCCGTCGGTGACCGGTTCGCGTAGCGGGCCGGCGGGCAGCAGCAAGCCATTGCCGAAGCCATAGCCGCCATCGACGACGATCAGCGACAGGCTCTTGGCAAGCGACGGATTCTGGAAGCCATCATCCATGACGATGGCTTGGGCGCCGGCGGCGATGGCGGCCTTTGCCCCCGCCACCCGGTCGCCCGACACCCAGGCCGGGGCAGCCTCGGCCAGCAGCAGTGGCTCGTCGCCGACATCCGCGGCGCTGTGCACCTCGGGATCGACCCGCACCGGTCCCGTCAGGCTGCCGCCGTGGCCGCGCGACAGGAAATGCGCCGCCACGCCCCGGTCTTTCAGCAAGGCCATGATGGCCAGTGCTACCGGCGTCTTGCCGGCACCGCCGGCAACCAGATTGCCGATACAGATGACCGGAACAGACGCGGTCCAGGGCTGCGCTGTCCGCGCCCGGCAGCGCGCCGCCCAGCCATAGGCGAAGGCGGCTGGCGACAGCAGCCTGCTGCGCCAGTCGCCGCGCCGTTCCCAGAAGCCGGGTGCCCGCATCGCGCCCTCCTTCAGGCCGGCAGCCGGTCGAGGAACGGCGCCAGCGCCGCCATCGCCCGGTCCAGCACATTGGCATGCGCCTGCGCCACCTGGCTGGCAGCCGCTGCCAGCCGCCGCCGCTCCGTCGGTGTGGCGAACAGGATTTCCACCGCGCCGGGCAGCGCATCGGGGGTGGCGATGGTCAGCGCCGCGCCGGCCTCGGCCAGCGCCTCGGCCATTTCCAGATTGTTGCGCATGTCCGGCCCATGCAGGATGGCGCAGCCGAAATGCGCCGGCTCCAGCGGGTTGTGGCCACCGCGCGGCGTCAGCGATCCGCCGACGAAGACGATGCCGTCCCGCTGGCCGGTCAGGCCGAAGAACAGCCCCATCTCGCCCAGCGTATCGGCGACATAGACCGCACAGGCCGGCGTCGGCAGCGCCTCCAGCGACCGCCGTGCGGCGGGCAGGCCAGCTTCCTCAGCGAGAGCCGCCACAGCCGCCCCGCGCTGCGGATGGCGCGGCACGATGATGGTCAGCAGATCGGGGTGCTGTGGCGCCAGCCGCCGGTGTGTCTCGATGGCGGCCTGTTCCTCCCCGTCATGGGTGCTGGCGGCAAGCCAGAAAGGCCGCCCGCCGATGGCGGTGTGGAGTGCTTCCTGCGCGGCGGGGGCCGCGGGCAGCGGGGCGGCGGCGAATTTCAGATTGCCGGTCACCTCGACCTCCCGGGCCCCCAGCGTGCGGAAGCGGTCGGCCTGTTCCGCATTGCGGGCAAGGCACAGATCGAAGCGCCCCAGCACCTCGCGGGCCAGCCCCGGCAGCATGCCCCAGCGCCGCGCCGAACGGTCGGACATGCGTGCATTCACCAGCACCATAGGGATGCCGCGCGCGGCGGTGGCGGCGATCAGCGTCGGCCACAATTCCGATTCGACCCAGAGGGCAAGGTCGGGCCGCCAATGGTCGAGGAAGGCGGCAACCCAGTCCGGCCGGTCCACCGGCACAAACTGGTGCCGTGCCGCTGGCGGCAGACGGTCGCGCAGCAAACCCGCCGAGGTCACGGTTCCGGTGGTGACCAGCACCTGCAGGCCGGGGCGTGCGGCCAGCAGCCGGTCGATCAGGATCAGCGCGGAGGCGGCCTCGCCGACGCTGGCGGCATGCAGCCAGACGAGTGCGCCGTCCGGGCGGGGCAGGGACGCCTGGCCGCGACGCTCCGGCAGCCGCTCCGCATCCTCCTTGCCCTGCCGCAGCCGGCGGGCGAGATAGGCCTCGACCAGCGGGCCGGCGGCGGTGCCGATACAGCGATAGGTAGCCAGCAGGCTCATGGCGCGGTTTTCGTGTCCGGGGCCGGTGGGGCGGGCGCGATGGGGACATGGCCCATGCGGCGGTCGGCCTCCTCGCTCAGCCGGTTCAGCGCATCTTCTATGGCCAGTCGACCGGCCTCGATGGTGTCCTGGTCTGTGTCTGCGGGAAGCAGGATCGGCTCGCCCCAGACGATGACGCCGCGCCCGAAGGGCAGGGGCAGGATGAAGCGGTCCCAGCTGCCGAGAACCCGGCAATGGCGCATCGCGGCGGAGACGGGGATGACGGGAACCCGTGCCGCCGCCGCCGCCAGCACAAGCCCGCCGGCGGCACGCATGCGCGGCCCGCGCGGCCCGTCCGGGGTGATCGCCACGATGCGGCCCGCGCGCAAGGTGCGGATGACGCCGCGCAGCGCCGTGACCGCGCCGCGTGAGGTGGAGCCCTCAATGGTGCCCATGCCGAGATGGCCGATGACCGTCGATATGAAGCGCCCGTCGCCGTGTTGGGAAATCAGAACATCAACCGGAATTTCCCTGGGCCAGGTCGGGGCGACCAGCATCATGCGGCCGTGCCAGAAGCAGCCGAGAAAGGGCCGGCCGTTGTCCCAGTGCTGACGCGGATGTTCCGCGCCAACGATTTCCCAGCGGGTGGTCCAGGAAGCGAAACGCATATAGAGCGAGGCCACCCGGCACAGGAAGGCCTTTATCTCCGTCCGGCGCAAAATCCTCTTGAGCGGGCGCATCGCGGCCTAGGCCTTGGCGCGGCGCGCCGTCCGCGACGGTTCCGTCACGTTCGGGGTGTCCACGTCCAGCGTGTCGGCACTGCCAGAAGAAACGGGGGCGGTTTCCGGCGCGAACTGCAGGGCGTGCAGCCGGGCATAGATCCCGTTTCGGGCCATCAGCTCGGCATGGCTGCCCTGCTCGACGACCTGCCCCTGGTCCATCACGAAAATGATGTCGGCATCGACGATGGTGGACAGGCGGTGCGCAATGACGATGCTGGTGCGTCCAACCATCAGCTGCTTCAGCGCCGCCTGCACCAGCCGCTCCGACTGGGTATCGAGCGCGGAGGTTGCTTCGTCCAGCAGCAGGATCGGCGCGTTCTTCAGCATGGCGCGGGCAATCGCTATACGCTGGCGCTGGCCGCCGGACAGCTTCACGCCGCGTTCGCCCACCATCGTGTCATAGCCCTGCGGCAGGTCGCGGATGAACTCGTCGGCCGCCGCGTTGCGGGCAGCGGCCAGAATTGCCTCCTCGTCCGCATCCGGGCTGCCATAGGCGATGTTGGCGCGGATCGTGTCGTCGAACAGCATCACTTCCTGGCTGACCAGGGCGATGTTCCGGCGCAGCGAGGAAATCGTGACGTCGCGGATGTCGGCGCCGTCGATCAGCACACGGCCCGCCGTCACGTCATAGAAGCGCGGGATCAGGTTCAGCACGGTCGATTTGCCGGCGCCCGACAGGCCGACCAGGGCGGCCATCTTGCCGGCCGGTACGGCGAGGCTGACCTGGCGCAGCGCCGGGATGTCGCCATCATAGCTGAAATCGACCTGTTCCAGCCGGACCTCGCCGGCGGCGACGGCCAGCGGCTGCGCGTCCGACCGGTCAACGATGGCGGGTTTGGTGTCCAGCACATCGAAGATGCGGTGCGCGGCAGCCAGCCCTTCCTGCAGGTTGGCGTTCAGCGACACCAGCCGCTTCAGCGGCTCGTAGGCCAGCATCAGGGCGACAACGAAGGAGAAGAAGGAGCCGGTCGTGCGCGCGCCCTCGATCACCTGCCAGCCGCCATAGAAGATGACGACGACGATGGCGATGCCGCCCAGCGTCTCCATGATCGGGTGCGACAGGCCGCGCGTGCGTGCCGCCTTGATGCCGAGATTGGCGACCAGATCGACCAGTCGGCCGCCGCGCTCCGCCTCATAGGATTCGGTGGTATAGGCCTTCACATGACGGATGCCCTGGAAGGTCTCGTCGAGATGGCTGGTCAGGCGCGACATCTCTGCCTGGGAATTGCCCGAAACCTTGCGCATGCGCTTGCCGATGCGCGCAATCGGCAGAATCGCGGTCGGGAAGGCGAAGAAGGAAGCCAGCGCCAGCGCCCAGTCCTGATAGAACATGACGCCGATCAGGGCCAGCAGCGTCAACAGATCCTTGCCGAAGCCGGTCAGCGTCTTGCCGACCGCCATGTGCAGCAGCGCCACATCGTTCATCATCCGGCTGATCAGCGCGCCGCTGGAAGTGCCGTGGAAGAAGGCGAGGTCGGCGGTCAGCAGATGGCTGAACAGGCGCTTGCGCACGTCGGCGACGATGCGCTGGGTCACGCCTTCCATCACCACCTGCTGGCCGAAATTGGCCAGCCCCTTCACGACGAAGGTCGCCAGCACGAACCCGGCCACCAGCATCAGCTGGTCGCGGTCCTTGGCGGTGAATACCTCGTCGAGTACCGGCTCCATCAGCTTGGCGAGCGCGGCGGTGGAGGCGGCGACCAGCATCATCAGCACCAGCGCCAGCCCAAAGCGCGGCGCATAGCGCTTCACATGCTCGCGCAACAGCCGGCCGACCAGCGCCTTGGTGGACGGGTTGAGAACCTTTTCCAGCGATGTGCCGGCAATCAACGTCATCGCATCTGCGACGCCTGTACGGCGCCGTCCATCCTGTTGGCTGCGTGGGTATCGATCAAGCGCCGCGAGTCCCTGGTTGCTTAATGGGTCGCGCCCCGGCCGCAGCCGGCGATCTCTCCATATAGATTACATTTTTCCGGTTACGAGAGAAATGCAGCAGGAAACCGGCTTCCATCAGGCCGCGGACCACGCCCGATATGGCCGCATCCCCGACAATCTCCGGATGGACCTCCAGGCATATCTTCTGAACGCAGGTCAGGTCGGCGCCGGGCAGCAGGTCGACCTCGCCGCCTTCGATATCCATGATCAGGTAGCTGGGGCGGTAGCGGTCCAGCAAATCCTGAAAGCCGGCGGCGGGCAGGCGCACGCGTTCCACCGTCTCGGACGGGCGGCCATGAATGCCGGAAGAGGTGTAGGAGCGATCCAGCGCGAACTCGACCTCTCCTGTCTCCTTCGCCGCCGCCATATTGTGGAAGTCGGGCCGCACGCCGTTCAGCGCGAAATTCCGTTCCAGCACCGGAACGAGTGCCGGGTTGGCTTCCAGCGCGTGCACCTTCGCGCCATCGCCGATGCGCCTGGCGCAGAAGATCGAGGTCAGGCCGATGCCGGCCCCCAGCTCCAGAACACTGTCCTCCGGCGTCAGGGTGGCGTCGAGGATCGACAGCTCGGCTTCCTCATAGTCGTGGCGCACGATCTGCCGGCGGTGCCCCTTGCGCAGGACGGGGGCAGCCAGCCACAGCTTCACGCCATGCGTCTCGGCGACTTCCGGGCGGCGGAATCTCAGCGTCATCACGCGCAGCTCGCGGGCCAGCGCCGAGAGCATGCGTTGCCATTTACGAGGACGGCGGCGCGGGACGCCGGCGTGAAGGACTGGAAGGTTGTTGGCGGTCACGCGGCGGCATCCTCGGTTGGCGCGGCCTGCAGCAGGGCCGCGTCGTCAGCATCGATAAAGGCCAGCCAGCGGCCGGTGTCAATCTTGTGCCAGCCATGGGCGCCGAAAGGCAGGTCGGCGGGGGTTTTCGGGAAATCACCCTCGGCGGAGCGTTCGCGCGCGAAGCGCAGCGCCGTCTCCACCGGGGGGATCGTGTAGGACTCGTCCAGCAACGGCGCGTAATAGGCCCAGAACATATCCTCCGCCTGGTCGAAATGCCGGCGGATGGTGTGCGCCGCCGGGCGGCGGGATAGCTTGCTGCGCAGCCAGTGGGCAATCAGCCGCTTGCCCTGGCGCCAGCTGTGGAAGAAGCGGCAGGACTGGTCGCTCTTGCCGGTCAGGCGCAGGCGGCGCGATTCTAGCACCCGCAGATGGTCGCCGACATGGCGCAGCGACAGCCCGCCATTGCCGACCGCGAGGTAGTGCCGGCGCTTCTTGTCCCGGTCCTTGCGCAGCCAGGGCGCGCCGATATAGGAGAAGCCGGCCTCGCACCAGGCACGCAGCTCGTCCCGGAACACCAGGCAATCGGTCTGGTAGATCAGGATATAGCGGTAGTCGCTGAAGCGCCGGTAGAAGCCGGGGCTCATCAGCATGGCGCTGTAGGCACCGATATCGCGGAACCGGCGCGGCGAGAGCGGCAGCGCCGCCATGCCATTCAAGGCCGCCGGTAGCTGCAGGCCAATCGGGTGCACGACGAAGCGGTCATGGTCGCCCAGATGCCGTTCCAGCGCACGCAGGGCCACCATTTCCGTCGCGTCCAGTTCGGTGCGATAGATCGGAACGACGATGGCAACCTGCTTCGATGCGCCCGGCACGCTGTCTCCTGCTCTGCGGTCTGTCGGCGGCGCTTCCTAATACCGCATGGCGCAGGCGGAGGCAAAAGCGTATGTGCCGATGACCTCAGGAAGCGCTGACGGTCACCAGACTGTCGAGCAATTGCCGGGCGCAGGCGTCCCAGCCATTTTCCAGCGCGTAGGCTCGGCAGGCCTCGCGCGGGATGTCGAGAGCCGCCAGAACGGCCGCGCGTAGATACTCGTCCATGCAGCCGACCGCCGGCGTCAGCACGTCCAGCGGGCCGGTGACGGGATAGGCGGCGACCGGCAGGCCACTGGCCAGCGCCTCCAGCATCACCAGCCCGAAGGTGTCGGTGCGGCTGGGGAAGACGAAGACATCGGCGGCGGCGTAGTGGCGCGCCAGCTCCTCGCCATGCTTGGCCCCGACGAAGACGACATCGGGATAGCGGCGCTTCAGCTCCGGCAGCAGCGGGCCATCGCCCACCACCACCTTCGTGCCCGGCAGGTCGAGGTCGAGGAAGGCGTCGATATTCTTCTCCACCGCGATCCGTCCGACGGAGAGGATTATGGGGCGCGGCAGGTCACGCAGTGCGGGCGCCTGCTCGGCATGGTCGCGCGGATGGAACAGATTGGTATCGACGCCGCGCGTCCAGCGCCGGACATGGCGGAAGCCGCGCGAGTCCAGGTCGCGGCGCAGTGTCTCTGTCGCCACCAGCATGCCCTTGCCACCATTGTGGAACCAGCGCATGCCGGCATAGCTCCAGGCCAGCGGCACCGGCAGGCGGGCGTGCAGATATTCCGGGAATTTGGTGTGGTAGGAGGTAGTGAAGGGCAGGCCCTTGCGGCCGCAATGGATGCGCGCGGCCAGTCCGATCGGTCCTTCGGTAGCGATATGGATGGCATCCGGCCGGCTCTCGCGGATCATCCCCGCCACCTTGTGCAGCGGATACCAGGCCAGCGGGATTTCCGGATAGCCCGGGCAGGGCAGGGTGCGGAACCGGTCAGGGGCGATCACCGTGACCGTGTGTCCGGCGCCTTCCAGCATGTCGATGATCGTGGTCCAAGTGCGCACCACGCCATTTACCTGCGGCGCCCAGGCATCCGTCACCAGGGTGATGCGCAGTGGCGACTCGCCAGCGGCGGTTTCGGGCAGGTTGAAGGCGGGCGCGAGACTATCGGGCATGCCGCCTCACGCCGCCGTCGTCAGCTGGCGCACCTCGACCCAGTTCAGGATCTCCATGCGTCCGTCCATATGCTCGACCAGGGCGGTGCAGCTCTCCACCCAGTCGCCGTCATTGCAGTAGGTGATGCCGTCGATCTCGCGGATTTCGGCATGGTGGATGTGGCCGCAGATCACGCCATCCACGCCGCGCTGGCGGGCCTCGTCGGCGACCGCTTCCTCGAACCGGCTGATATATTCCACCGCGTTCTTCACGCGCAGCTTCACATAGGCCGACAGTGACCAGTAGGGATAGCCCAGCTTGCGCCGCACCATGTTGAAGCCGACATTCACGCGCAGCATCATGTTGTAGCCCCAGTCGCCGATCAGCGCGAGCCAGCGGGCATATTTCACGACACCGTCGAACCGGTCTCCATGCAGCACCAGGTAGGTCCTGCCGTCGGCGGCCTTGTGGATCACCTCGTCCTCGATCTCGATCTCGCCGAAGGTGAGGCCGATATACTCGCGGAAAATCTCGTCGTGATTGCCGGGCACGAAGACGACGCGGGTTCCTTTGCGCGCCTTGCGCAGCAGCTTCTGCACCACGTCATTGTGGCTCTGCACCCAGTACCAGGACCGGCGCAGCCGCCAGATATCGAGGATATCGCCGACCAGATAGAGATGGTCGCTCTCGGTATATTTCAGGAAGTCCAGCAGCAGGTCGGCGTTGCAGCCGCGCGTGCCCAGATGGATGTCGGAAATCCAGATCGACCGGTAATGGCTGACGCCGCGCTGCGCGTTCATCGCGCCATCCTCATCTGACTACCAGATGATCGGAGACCGACTTGCAAGCCCGCTATATCTGGTTTTCCGATCATGGGGCACTACATGCCCCGATTTCGGTTACCGGCCCGCGTCGGAAATATGACAATTGACTGAAATTTCTGCGCTTCTGTAGGGTCGCGGCGCCTTTCGCCCTATCTCATGGGCATTTGTGCTTTGGGGAGCAGGGTTTGGCCGAGTCCCGCCGTCTTCTGGTGATCCATAATCCGACCGCGGGACGCCGCCGGCGCCGGCGGCTGGACGACGTGCTGCATCTGCTGTCGGAAGCCGGCTGCACCATCACGCTGGTGCCAACCACGAAGCGCGGCGATGCCGAGGATTTCGCCGCCACCGCCGTGGCCGACGAGGTCGATCTGCTGGTCGCGGCGGGGGGAGACGGCACGCTGAACGAGGTCGCCAACGGTCTGCTGCGTCGGCGTGCCGAGGGGCTGGCGCCCCTTCCCATGGCCATCGTGCCGCTGGGGACGGCGAATGTGCTGGCCGCCGAGATCGGCCTTGCCGAGGATGTGGCCTCCATCGCGCGCTGCATCCTGGAAGGCGTGCCGCGCCGCGTCTATCCCGGCATCGCCAATGGCAGGCACTTTCTGTGCATGGCGGGCAGCGGGCTGGACGCCTTCGTGGTGCAGGATGTGAACCACCGGCTGAAGCGGCTGCTGGGCAAGGGGGCCTATGTGCTGGAAACCCTGCGGCGGCTGTGGCTGGGCCCGCCGGAGCCCTACCGGCTGCTGATCGATGGCCGGCCGGAGACGGCGGCGCAGATCATCCTCGCCAAGGGGCATTTCTACGGCGGCACCTTTGTCATTGCACAGGAGGCCAGACTCGAAGAGCCGCTGCTCTGGGCCTGCCTGTTCCGTCGTGGCGGTCGCTGGGCCGCCGCGCGCTATATCCTGGCGGTGATGCTGGGTTTTCCGCACCGGTTGCGGGATATCGACATAATGCCGGTGCGCCGTGTTTCCATTGAGGGCCGCGCCGCCGATCCGGTGCAGGGCGATGGCGATATCGTCACCCGTCTGCCGGCTGATATCCGTATCGATGAAGAGGGGCTGGAGCTGGTGTTTCCGGTCTGAAGATGGCCGACGGCAAGGCTCATTTCGGAGGCGGATTGGCTTTCCAGATGGCCACGATCTCGTCCTCCAGCACCGGGCCGATCACCGGTACCTGCTTGTTGCTGGACGCCACCACCTCGGCACAGCGGATCGACAGCCGGGTCCGCGTCGGCGCGTTGTCGAATTCCTTCTGCTGGCGCGGGATCGACAGCCCATAGACGACACGGCCGATGCCGCTCCAGACGATGGCGGCGGAGCACATTGTGCAGGGCTCACCGCTAGCATACATGGTGGCGCCGGCCAGTTCCTCCGGCGTCATGTGCTTGCCGATGCCGCGCAGGATGTTCAGCTCGGCATGGCCGGTCGGGTCCTGTGTCGAATAGACATTGTTCATGCCTTCGAAGAGCGGCTTGCCCTCGGCTGTGACGATGAGCGCGCCGAACGGACGGTCGCCGTTCAGCCGGGCCTGGCGCGCCAGTTCGAAACTCTGGCGCAGCCAGTGATGATCCTGTTCGGTGACGGTTTCGTGCATGGCCGGGCCTCCCTGTCTATAAGAGGCCCAGTGTAGGGAAGGGCGGTCACCGACCGCCAGTGCAAATCAGACTTCGCGGATACGGTAGCGCTGGATACGGGTGGCGCGCAGGCCCTTCATGCCGTGGCGTTCGACCAGCTTGGTCCAGCCTTCCAGCTCCTCTTCGGAGAGGTTGTAGCGCGCGCAGGCTTGCTGCGCCGTCAACAGGCCGCTCTTCACGCCGGCCACGACCAGCGCCTTGCGCCGGATGACCCAGCGCTTGGTTTCGGGCGGCGGCAGATCGTCGAGAGCGAGGCTCGTGAGGTCGATGCCGTCCAGCGTCTCCCGCGAAGTATTTTGGACAGCCGCCCTGAGGGCGGAGCTTCGAGAGTGCATGGGATTAAGACCTGTCGCAAAAGTAAGAATAGGTCTTAATCTAGCCGGCACTTCTTAAAAAATGCCTAAGCTTGCACGGCATTTTCGACTCATTGCCGCGGATACAAGAACCCCCGCCATATCGCAATGGCGGGGGTTTTTCCTGGCCGAGTGGAATACCCTACTCGGCGGCCTTGGCGGCCGGTGCGCGGCGCACCTCGGCGCTGTAGTCGTCCATCAGGTTGCGGACCATGTCGCCGACGGTGAAGCGGTAGGGGCCGATCTCGCCGACCGGCGTCACTTCCGCTGCAGTACCGCAAAGGAAGCACTGCTCCGCCTTCTCCATCTCTTCCGGCATGATCGCGCGTTCGACGACCTTGATGCCCCGGCGCTTCGCCAGCTCGATCACGGTGCGGCGGGTGATGCCATCCAGGAAGCAGTCCGGGGTCGGTGTGTGCAGCTCATCGCCGAAGGCGAAGAAGATGTTCGCACCCGTCGCCTCGGCCACCTGGCCGCGATAATCCAGCATCAGCGCGTCCTGATAGCCGTCGCGCTCCGCCTTGTGCTTGGACAAAGTGCAGATCATATACAGGCCCGCCGCCTTGGCTGCCGTCGGCGCGGTATTCGGCGCCGGACGCCGCCAGTCGGAGATGGCGAGGCGGATGCCCTTCTGCCGCAGTTCCGGCGCGAAGTAGGACGGCCAGACCCAGGTTGCGATGGCCAGGTGGATCTTGTTGTGCTGCGCCGAGACGCCCATCATCTCGCTGCCGCGCCAGGCAACCGGGCGGATATAGCCATCCACGATCCCGTTCGCGGCGACCGTCTCCATCTTGAAACGGTCGATTTCCTCGACGGAATAGGGAATCTTGAAATCCATCAGCTCGGCGGAGCGGACCAGACGGGCCGAATGTTCGGTGGATTTGAAGATGCGCCCTTCATATACACGTTCGCCCTCGAACACGGCGCTGGCATAATGCAGGCCGTGGCTGAGGACATGGAGCTTGGCATCGCGCCAGGGGATGAGCTGACCATCGAACCAGATGGTGCCGTCGCGGTCGTCGAAAGGAAGGAGTGTCATATCTATGCGATTCCTGCCCAGGGGTTACAAGATATTTGATTTGGCGTTTCTAGGGTTAGATAATTACCCAAATCATGAGTCGGGTAATAACATTCTGTTCGATATACGTCAATATGGTTGACATAAAAACCCGCGCAAACCCCCTGTTCCTCCGCGAGGAGGAGTTGCGCCAGGGGATCGAGCTGCTGTTCTTCGCCTATCGCGACTTCACCGCCGAGCCGGACAGCATGCTCGCCGAACTCGGCATGGGCCGGGCCCATCACCGCGTCATCTATTTCGTCGGGCGGCATCCGGGCATCACCGTCACCGACCTGCTGCGCATCCTGAAGATCACCAAGCAAAGTCTCAGCCGGGTGCTGAGCCAGCTGGTGCGCGAGGCCTATATCGAGCAGCGCCAGGGCCGCACCGACCGGCGGCAGAAGCCGCTGCACCTGACCGAGAAGGGCGTGGCGCTGGAGCAGGCGCTGACCGCCAACCAGCTGACCCGGATCGCCGGGGCCTACAAGGCGGCCAGCGCCGAGGCAGTGGAGGGGTTCTGCAAGGTGCTGCTCGGCATGATCGACGAAAGCGACCAGCGCCGCTTCATCAGGGCGGGCCGTCCGCAGGGCCAGGAGGCGGCAGGCGCTTCAGGCGGTCGGGTTGCCGCCGGCCAGGCCGTGCGCGGGCGCGACGGAAGATGAGCGCCGCGCCGCCGCATATCCTGGTGGTGGATGATGATGGGCGGCTCCGTGACCTGCTGCGCCGCTATCTGAGCGAGAACGGCTTCCTGGTCAGCACCGCCGCCGACGCGGCGGAGGCACGCGCGAAGCTGGAGAGCTTCTCCTTCGACCTGCTGGTGCTGGATGTGATGATGCCGGGCGAGAGCGGGCTGGACCTGACCCAGGATCTGCGGCGCGCCGACGCGCAGACAGGGGCAGTTCCGATTCTGATGCTGACCGCGATGGCAGAGGCCGAGGACCGCATTCACGGGCTGGAGCGCGGCGCCGACGATTACCTGACCAAGCCGTTCGAGCCGCGCGAGCTGCTGCTGCGCATCCGCACCATCCTGCGCCGCGTCAATGGCGCCGCCCCGGCGCGGGCGGTAGGCGCTCCGGTTCTGCTCGGCGGGTTGCTGTTCGATGCCGAACGGCTGGAACTGCGCGGCCCGGGCCGCACCGTCCGGCTGACCGAGGCGGAGGCAGCGCTGCTGCGCGCGCTGGCGGAAAACCCCGGCGCCACGCTGACCCGCGACGATCTGGCGCAGCGCCTCGACCTGACCGGCAATCCGCGCACGGTGGATGTGCAGGTCACAAGGCTGCGCCGCAAGATCGAACCCGACCCGCGCTTTCCACGCTATCTGCAGACGGTGCGCGGCAAGGGCTACGCGCTGCTGCCGGACTGAGGCCGCGATGGCCCGCCTGACCCCGTTCATCAAGCGCTTCCTGCCGCGCAGCCTGTTCGGCCGGTCGCTGATGATCATCGTCACGCCGATGATCCTGGTGCAGGTCATTTCCACCTATGTCTTCTATGACCGGCACTGGGACCTCATCACCAGGCGGCTGTCCGGTGCGGTGGCCGGCGAGCTGGCCTTCGTGGTGGAACTGCTGGCCGAGGAGCCCAGCATCGAGGGCAACGAGCCGATCTTCGAGATGTCGCGTCGGCATTTCTGGGCCGAGCTGACCTACCGTCCGGGCGACATCCTGCCGAATGAGACCCTCGTGCCGAGCGGGTTGCTGGAGGAGAAGCTGACCCGCGAGCTGAACCAGCGGGTGAAATTCCCGCATCGGCTGGATGCGCGGTCGATCGAACGTCATGTGAAGATCAGCGTACAGCTGCCCAATGGCGTGCTGGATTTCACCACCACGCGCGACCGGCTGTTCAGCTCCACCACCTATGTCTTCCTCATGTGGATGGTCGGCAGCTCGCTGATCCTGTTCGCCGTCGCCGTGGTCTTCATGCGCAACCAGATCCGCCCGATCCGGCGGCTGGCCGCTGCCGCCGACAGTTTCGGCAAGGGCAGCGACGCGCCCGGCTTCAAGCCGGAAGGGGCGGTGGAGGTAAGGCTGGCCGCCAGCGCCTTCATCCGCATGCGCGACCGCATCCAGCGCCAGATCAGCCAGCGCACCGAGATGCTGGCCGGCGTGTCGCACGATCTGCGCACGCCGCTGACGCGCATGCGCCTGCAGCTCGCCATGATGCCGGGGGGCGAGGACGCCGAGGCGCTGCGCCAGGACATCGCCGAGATGGAGCAGATGCTGGAGGGCTATCTCGCCTTCGCGCGCGGCGAGGGGACGGAGCAGGCACAGCCTGTCGATCTCGACCGGCTGCTGCGCGAGGTGACAAACGATGCACGGCGCGGCGGCCGGCGCGTCGTACTGCGCTCGGAGGAGCCGCTGACACTGACGCTGCGGCCCAACGCCTTCAAGCGGGCGCTGACCAACCTGGTGCAGAATGCCTGCCGCTATGGCAAGGCGGTGGAGGTGTCGGCCCGGCAGATGGATGGCCATGTCGAGATCGCCATAGACGATGACGGCCCCGGCATTCCGCCGGAAAAGCGGGCGGAGGTGTTCAAGCCGTTCTTCCGCTTGGAAGGATCACGCAATCCGATGACCGGCGGTGTCGGCCTTGGCCTCACCATCGCCCGCGACATCGTTCTGGGCCATGGCGGCGAGCTGGTGCTGGGCGACGCGCCGCAGGGCGGCCTACGCGCCACAATCCTGCTGCCAGTGTGATCGGCCCCTGTAAAAACATAAAAAGCGATGTAATTTGGGTTGTGCGGCGCTCAGGATAGGGCCGTGTCCTGGAGAAGATAATGTACAGCCTTGTTGCCGACAGTACAGTTTTCCCATATCGGGCAATGGTTTATATCGAAGTCGGTTATGCTGATACGACGACGAAGACACGCGGCAGCGGGGTGGTGATCGGCACGAATGACGTGCTGACAGCAAGCCATGTCTTGAATAGTGCGACTTTCGGGCCAGCCACCAGCGTGACTATCATTCCTGGGATGAACGCGGCCGGAAATCCGTTCGACACCTTTGCCGGCGTGAACTTCACGTCGAACGGCGTCATTACGGAAGCCGTGGAGATCTCACGGGATGTCGCCGTCATCGGACTCTCCACCAACATTGCCGCAATTACCGGAAGTCTCGCTGTCAATGCTGCGCCGCTGGATCGTTTCGTGACGATGACGGGGTATCCAGGCCAGGAAGGGCGGGTGATGACGGAGCAGACCGCTTTTGCCATCTTTCGCGATTCTCTTTTGTCGATGGACGACATTACGGAAGTGAACGGATTCGAGACGTTGGGCGGCCACAGCGGTGCGCCTTACTGGTATCAGGAAAGTGGAATTTATCAGGTCGGCGCCATTCATTTCGGGTCGGTCGGAACCTCGAAAGTCGCGTCGAGCATCGCCCTGAATTATGACGATATCATCTTCTGGGGACTGCAGAATGACAGCCTCTTGGGTGGTGTGGCGCATCATCGGTACGGTACCGCGCTTGACGACCGTATGGTGGCGGAAACATCCGGAGCATTGTTGTTTGGCGGTGGCGGCAACGACACGCTGATTGGCGGGGAAGGGCAGGCGACCCTGATCGGCGGGACTGGCAATGACAGTGTTCAGGGCAGTGCGAGCCACGACTACATCGACCTGCTGGGCGGTGGTGACAATGTGGCGAATGGCCAGCGCGGCGGCGATACGCTGATCGGCGGCGCTGGCGACGATGTGCTGCGCGGCGGCAAGGGCTTCGATTCGCTGGTCGGTGGTGCCGGCGATGACACGCTCTATGCCGGGCTGGGGCAGGACACGCTGACCGGCGGCAATGGGGCGGACCTGTTCGTGCTGCGCGGCTACGATCCAAATTTTCCGGGTGCGCTGCTGAATCCTACCGTCACCGACTTCGTGCGCGGCACCGATGTCATCGGGCTGGAGGGTATCGGCCAGGCGCAAGTCGAATCGGCGCTTGCCCTGCAGGACAGTGTATCGGGCGGGGTGGCCTTCCAGGTGGGCGGCGCGACGGTCACGGTACTGGGCGTCACGGCACTCGATATCGGTGATTTCGTGTTCACCGGTTTCTGAAGCTGCTCATTTTCCGGAAAAAGCGTCCCGGTCCAGCGCCTCATAGACGATGATGCTGATGACGTGATCGACCGTGCGGCCATCGCTGGCGAGCGGGAAGTGGCAGACCTCAATGCTGGAGAAGTCCAGCCGGAATTTCAGCCTCGGCTTGCCGCGCCGGAACACCAGGCAGCCCGTCTCAACCACCTGTTCCCTGTCGGCAATGGGATAGCGCGGCGATGGGTCTTCCGCCGTGACGAACTCGTCCAGATAGCGGCCGATGATCGGGCGGTCTACGGATTTCAGGACTGTGTCACCAGCCACCTTCACCAGAAAGCGGTACTTCATATCCGGCGTGTCACTGGGCACCACTTTGGCCAGCACGATGTCGGGCAGCAGGCGCGGCAGTTCGATCGGGTCGAAGGCATCGCGCCCCGGCAGCCGGTCCTGCGGGTGCAGCTTCCGGAAATAACCCAGAAACTCGCGCACATTCTGTGCCTGTGACTGGGCGAGCGCTTCATCGAGCGCCTTGAGGTTCGGGTGCGTCCCCATACAGAGTTCCCTTGGGGGTAAACGGCTAAATTTCACCGCACTATCCGGCAGATATATTGAATTTTAGTTAAATGGACCTTTTGTGCCGGCCGGAAAGTGCCCGTGGCGGCTAAAACCCCTTAATGCAGGCGCCCGCCATTCGGGACGGCGCGGTCCACATCGACCAGAACGACCGCGCCCTGCGCGTCGGGGAAGCCCAGCACCAGGCATTCCGACAGGAAAGGGCCGATCTGCTTGGCCGGAAAATTAACCACGGCGGCGACCTTGCGGCCCAGCAACTCCGACATCGTGTAGCGCACCGTCACCTGCGCGGAGGTCTTGCGCACGCCGATTTCCGGTCCGAAGTCGACCTTCATCTTGAAGGCTGGCTTGCGCGCCTCGGGGAAGGGCGAGACCTCGATCACGGTGCCGACGCGGATATCGACTTTCAGAAAATCGTCGAAGGAAATCGTGCTCATGGATTCGGTCTGCTTCACTGTGATTGCTGCAAGAACAAGGGCAGTATCGGCGCCGTGGCGGCAAAAGAGAAGGGCCGGCCTGCGCCTGTGCGCAAGCCGGCCCCGGTCTCAAAAAGGCCGGGTATGGGGTCCGGTTACTTCTTCGCAGCCGCGTCGATGGCCTTCTTCACCTCATCCAGGCTTTCGGTCATGCGCTGGTTGATGAGGTTGACCGCCTCGCTGTTCGACTTCGAAACCATCTCCGACAGCTCGCGCATGTTGGCCAGGGCCTTTTCCATGGCGACCTTCATGACCTCGGTCTGCTTGGCGATGCGCTGCTCCGGCGTGCCATTGGCCATCAGGTCGGAGGCAACCTTGGTCGCTTCCTCCATCGACTGGCGCAGGATTTCCGCCTGACGCTGTGCGACAGCCTGCATGCCCTCGAAAGCCACGCGGTTGGCGTTGGTCAGCGCTTCCATGTTGCGGCGCTGGGCCGACAGCAGGGTGTTCACGTCAACGCCCGGCATGCGGAAGTCGGCGAAGAATTTGGTGAAATCCATCTCGGGGAAGGACGGGTACGCGCTTTTGGCGGCCATGTTGCATTCTCCGTTGCTTGTTTGTGTCAGCCGATTGCTGCAATGCAAGATGCGCCGGAAGCTACAGTTAACGCTTATTCACGTCAATATTATGTGTGCATTGCAACATAAACGAAACAAGGTTTGCTTAACCATGTTTTCTAGCGACCGATTCCGCCTGTCCAGCCTTCCAGGCGGCTAAGATTCTTGTCCAGGCTGGCAGCGGTCTTGCTTAGATCCGGGCTGTCATCGTTCAGCCAGACCCGCAGGGACAGCGCATAGAGGCCGGCCAGCGCCCGCACCCGGAGCATGCCCTTCAGCCCGTGATCGTCCAGGCCGGCGGCGCGCAGCATCCAGCGCATCGACATTGTCGCCTGCTGGGCGAGGCAGGCCGCGGTGACGGGATCGCGCGGCAAATCCTTCACGATGGCAGCAATCGCCTCGCGCTGCGGGCGCAGTGCCTCGAAACGGCGCATCAGGACGTCCAGCAGCCGATCGCGCACCGGCTCCTCCGCATCTTCCGGGTCGGTGCCGGCCAGCACTTTTTCGTCGATGCGCCGGGAGAAGGCGACGAGGATCGCGGTCTTGGAGGCGAAGACAGGGTAGAGTTCGGCGATCTTCAGCCCGGCCTTGGCCGCGATCTCGGCATAGCTGGTCTTTTCCCAGCCCTGCTCTTCCGCGAGCGCCATCGCCGCTTCGATTGCCCGGCCTTCGATGTCTGTCTTGCGTGCCATGGAAAGCCTTTCCGTTTGCTTTCCCTGATATAGGCGCTCTTGCCAGCCTTTCCAGACGAATCGCTCCGTCCGTCGTCGCCGATTCCTTTATTCGGCGGCCAATGGTCGGGTCGTTTGCTGCGGTGCGCCGTTCAGGGCGGGTGCGCAGCGCCGGAATTCCTTCTGCATCCAGTCGATGACCGTGCGGATGCGCGGCAGCGGCCGCAGATCGGGATGCACCAGCAGCCAGAAATCGGCGGCGAGGGCCGGAATGGGCTCGGGCGATACGCGCACCAGCCGGTCGTCGATATCGCCCAGGAAGCAGGGTAGGATACCGACGCCGGCCCCGGCGCGGATCGCGGCATGCTGAAGATGGATACGGGAGGCACGTACCTGGGCGCTGCGCTCGCCCAGCTTGCCGGTCAGCCAGGCCATGGTGCTGAAATATTCGTGCGGTGCGTCGAAGGAGACGAAATTGCAGCTTTTCCAGCGCCGTTCGTCCAGCGCTTCCGGGTTGGCGTCGGCATAGTCGCGGGCGGCATAGAGCGTGCCCTGCATGGTGCCAAGGCCAACAGCCAGCAGGTCGCCGCGTTCCGGCAGGCCGTGGCGGACCATCAGGTCGGCCTCGCGCCGGGCAAGATCGGGGTCGCTGTGGGTTTCCGACAGTTCCAGGATGATCGCTGGGTTGTTGCGCGCGAAGTCGCCCATCCGCTCGGCCAGGAAGGCGGCTCCCCATTCGCCGGCATAGATCTTCACGATTCCTGCCGTGTCCTCGGCATAGGCGGCGCGGCGCCGGTCGATGGCGGCGGCGGTCTCGGCCATGCTCTCGGCCAGCGGCATCAGATCGCGCCCGGCGTCGGTCAGCAGGTGGCCGTCGGGCGTGCGCTCGAACAGCAGCACATCAAGATCTGCTTCCAGCGTGCGCAGCCGGCGCAGCACTGTCGGCTGGGTCAGCGCCAGCTCACGCGCCGCCGCCCGCAGGCTGCCGCCGCGTGCTACTGCCAGAAAGACTTTCAGATCGCTCCATTCCATGCGGATTAGAATAATACGAAATGACATGATCGGGCGATACAGATTCGTATCACCCCCGAACGGGATGTCCCCGCTGGCCGGCTTGCCGCTATAGTGGCGCCATGCGTTCAAGTGTTTTCCGGGGACGAGCATGAAGGCCGTGGGGGTTACCCGCCAGCCGCCGCAGCGGCGGGGCGGCGACAGCGAGACGCGGCTGACGATTCGCGTCGATTTCGGCGCGCACGGCGCCCTGGGCCCAGGGAAGATCCGGCTGATGGAGCTGATTGGCGAGAAGGGGTCGATCACCGCGGCCGGCCGGGCCATGAAGATGTCCTACCGCCGGGCCTGGCTGCTGGTCGATACGCTGAACCGGATGTTCCGGGAACCGCTGATCGAGACCCAGCATGGTGGCTCCGGCGGCGGCGGCGCTGTGCTGACGCCGCTCGGCCAGCGCGTTGTCGCGCTGTATCGCGGGATTGAGGCTGGGGCGTCCACGACTGCCAGCGCCTCTCTGGGTGAGCTCGAGGATGCCTTGTCGAACGAGCTTGCGTCCGAGAGCGATATATCCGGCTGAAAATATCGTTGTGCTGCCCGGAAGATCGCGTCAGGATATCGATATATCCAATTGAGCATATCGATGGGATGCACAGGATGGTCTCTCTTTTCCGTTTGGTCTGTTCCCTGTTGGCGCTGGTGATGCTCCCCGCTGTCAGCCTGGCACAGTCCGGCACAGCACCAGTTACGGCACCTCCGGTGATCGCCTCGGCAAACAATCTGCAGTTCGCCATTGAGGAACTGGCAGAGGCCTTCCGCGCCGAGACCGGTCAGGCGGTGCGGCTGGCGATGGGGTCGTCCGGCAATGCCTCCCGGCAGATCCGCCAGGGGGCACCCTTCGAACTCTTCCTGTCGGCGGACGAGGATTACGTGCTCGACCTCGCCCGCGACGGCTTCACCCGCGACGAGGGCATTGTCTATGCAATCGGCCGCCTGGCCATCGTGACACCGAAAAATTCGCCGCTGAAAGCCGACGGCACGTTGCAGGACCTTGCAGCCGCCCTGGCGGATGGGCGGCTGACCCGCTTCGCCATCGCCAATCCGGAGCATGCGCCCTATGGCCAACGCGCCGTCGAGGCACTGCGTCACAAGGGGCTCTGGCAGGCCATAGAGCCGAAGCTGGTCTATGGCGAGAATATTTCCCAGGCAGCGCAGTTCGCCCTGTCGGGCAATGCACAGGGTGGCCTCGTCGCCTATGCGCTGGCGCTGACGCCACAGGCCCGGCAGGCTGGGGCTTACGCGCTGGTCCCGCAGGAGTATCACTCGCCGCTGCGCCAGCGCATGGCGCTGACGAAAAAGGCCGGCCCCGCAGCGGAACGGTTCTATGCCTATCTGCAGACGCCACCGGCGCGGGCCATCTTCCGCAAATACGGGTTCCTGCTGCCCGGCGAATCGGGCTAAGACGGGCGTACGGGTAAACCGGAAGCGGGGGCTTTGCATGGACTGGACCGCTCTAGGGCTGTCGCTGAAACTGGCGGCGATCACGGTCCTGTTCCTGCTGCCCATCGGCATCGCGCTGGGCCGGTTACTCGCTTACCGGGACTTCAGGGGCAAGGGGCTGGTCGAAGCGCTGGTGGCGCTGCCGCTGGTGCTGCCGCCGACGGTGTTCGGCTATTACCTGCTGGTCGCCTTTGGCGCCGCCTCGCCGCTGGGCCAGCTGTGGGAAAGCCTGTTCGGCAGCCAGCTCGTCTTCACTTTCGAGGGGCTGTTGCTAGCCTCCATCATCTTCAACCTGCCCTTTGCGATTCAGCCGATGCAGCGCGGTTTTGAGGCCATCCCGCCGGAAGTGCGGGAGGCCGCAGCCTGCTGCGGCATGACGCCGTGGCGGGCGCTGGCGCGGGTCGAACTGCCGCTGGCTTGGCCGGGCATCCTGACGGCGATGGTACTGAGCTTCGCGCACACGCTGGGCGAATTCGGCATCGTGCTGATGGTCGGCGGGTCGATCCCTGGCGAGACGAAGACCATCGCCATCTCGATCTATGACCGGGTGCAGGCCTTCGACGATGCGGCGGCCGGGCAGATGTCGGCGCTGCTGCTGGCGCTGTCGCTGGTGGTGATTGCGCTGACCTTCGCCTTCTCGCGCCGCATCGGCCGGAGGCTGGGATGAACGTCGGAATGGGCGCTGGGGCGGGGCTGGAGGTTTCCCTGCACCAGCCGGGACCGATCCCGCTGACGGCAGAGTTTCGTTGCGCGTCGGGCGAGTTGCTGGCGCTGGTCGGGCCGTCCGGCAGCGGGAAATCGACGGTGCTGCGCGCCATCGCCGGAGTCTACCGTCCGCAATGCGGCCATGTCGCGGTGAATGGCGCGCGCTGGTTCGACGGCGCCGCCGGCCTGTGCCTGCCGCCGCACCGCCGTGCCGCCGGCATGGTATTCCAGAGCTACGCGCTGTTCCCGCACATGAATGCGCAGGAGAACATCATGGCGGCGATGGGTCATCGCGCGCCAGGGGAGCGGGCGGAGAAGGCGGCCGAGCTTCTGGAGATGGTGCATCTGGGCGGGCTGGAACGCCGGCGGCCGGCGGAACTGTCAGGCGGGCAGCAGCAGCGCGTTGCCGTTGCCCGCGCGCTGGCCCGCGATCCGCAAGTGCTGCTGCTCGACGAGCCCTTCTCCGCCGTGGACAAGGCAACCCGCCAGCGGCTCTATCGCGAGATTGCAGAGCTTCGGCGCAGCCTTGCCATGCCCATCGTGCTGGTCACGCACGATCTTGACGAGGCGATCATGCTGGCCGACCGGATGGCAGTGCTGTATCGCGGGCGGACCCTGCAGACCGGCACGCCGCTGGAGGTCACGACGCGTCCGGCCTCGGCGGAGGTCGCCCGGCTGGTCGATCTGCGCAACCTGTTCGCCGCCACGGTGCTGGGCCATGAGGCCGCGCGCGGCTTTACGGTGCTGGACTGGAACGGCAGGCGTCTTGAGGCGGCGCATAATCCGGATTTTGCGCCGGGTGCTTCTGTATCCTGGGTGGTGCCGGACGGTTTCGTGGTGCCGCACCGGCGTGACCGCCCGTCGCGGGGCGAGCATGAGAACCCGGTCGCCGGCACGCTGGAAACCTGCCTGGATGTCGGGCCGCTGACCTATCTGACGCTGCGCCCGGACGACGACGCCACGCATCCGCTGCATTTCTCCGTGCCCTCGCATGTTGCGCGGCGCAACGGTTTCGCGCCGGGCGCGCCGGTCACGGTCAGCCTGCTGGCCGAGGGCATTCATCTGATGCCCGCGAGCTGATCCGGCCATGAGCGACCGCCTGATTTCCCTGATGCTGGCGAACCCGGTGAACCGGGCCATCCTGGAACGCTTGCCGGCGCTGGACCTGTATCAAGCCTGCCTGGTCGCTGGGGCGCTGGCGCAGAGCGTGTGGAACGGCCTCGACCGGCGCCCGCCGCAGGCCGGTATCAAGGATTACGACATTTTCTATTTCGATGATGCCGATACCGGCTGGGCGACGGAGGACGCGGCGATCAGCCGGGTGCGGGACGCGTTTGCCGACCTGGCTGTCGAGATCGATGTGAAGAACCAGGCGCGGGTGCATCTCTGGTACGGGGATCGCTTCGGCGTGCCCATCGCACCGCTCAACAGCGCGCTTGATGGCGTGGCGATGTTTCCGGTGCGCGGCACCTGTCTGGCGCTGCAGCCCGGCGCGGCGGGACCGGTCCTGCATGCGCCCTATGGCACGGCGGAGCTGGAGGCGGGGCTGCTGGCGGATAATCCGAACTGCCCGGATCGCACCGCCTTCCGGGCCAAGGCGCAAAGTTACCGCGCGCGCTGGCCGTGGCTGCGGATCGTGGAAGGAGCGAGCGGTCAGCCCTCTTCCAGCTCGGTATCCCAGTAGAGGTAGTCCTGCCAGCTGCGATGCAAATGGTTGGGCGGGAAGCCGCGGCCATTCTGCTGCAGCTCGAAGCTTGTCGGCTGGCGCGGCGGTTCCAGCGGCAGCATGCCGATATCGCGCGGCATGCGGTTGCCCTTGAACAGGTTGCACGGCCCGCAGGCGGTGACGACATTCTCCCAGCTGGTGCGACCGCCGCGCGAGCGCGGGATCACATGGTCGAAGGTCAGTTCCTGGGTGGAGAACAGCTCGCCGCAATACTGGCAGCTGAAGCGGTCGCGCAGGAACACGTTGAAGCGGGTGAAGGCGGGGCGCCGTGCGGCGGGCACATACTGCTTCAGCGAGATCACGCTGGGCAGCCGCATCTCGAAAGTGGGGGAGCGCACCAGCTGGTCGTAATGGGCGAGGATATTGACCCGGTCCAGGAACACCGCCTTCACCGTGTCCTGCCAGTTCCACAGCGACAGCGGATAATAGCTGAGCGGCCGGCAATCGGCGTTCAGCACCAAGGCAGGCCAGTCGTTCGCAAGCGACGTCACGGCACCCTCCCGTCCGGTTGCTGCGATCCTGACGCACCGCAGCGATCAGAGAAGTGTAATTTAGATAGCCTGCCGCAAGGGGAAACACAACAACTAGGTGCTGTGTTTCACGTGCCTACCGAATTTTGTAACACAATGACAATAAACAGCGAATCCTGATGCTCCTGCCGCCTCAGTCCGCCAGGACGCGCTGGAGGAAGGCGCCACCGGCTTCCAGCCCGGCCGGGTCGATGCCATGGCCAAGGCCGGGGCAGCTCAGCGTCTCCACCGGCACGTCCAGCGATTCCAGCCCCTGCTGCGACAAGGCGAGGCTCTCATAGGGCACGATCGCGTCTTCCGTGCCGTGCACCAGCAGCACCGGCGGACGCGAGGCGATCTCGCCGGTCAGCGTGCCGTCATCGATCAGCCGGCCAGAATAGCCGACCACGCCGGCCACCGCGCGTTTACGGCGGGGTGCGGTGAACAGGCTCATCATGCAGCCCTGGCTGAAGCCGACCAGCGCCAGCCGGTCCTCGGTCAGCTTGTGGGCGGCCAGCTGCTCGTCGATAAAGGCGTCGAGGATCGGCCAGGCGGCGCGCACGCCGGCCACGACGCGCGCGGGCGTGCGGTCCTGCAGGCTGAACCACTGGTAGCCATAAGGCGCCATGTCGCAGGGAAAGGGCGCGTTCGGCGAGACGAAGGCGACATGCGGCAGCAGCCGCGCCCAGTGCGGGGCGAGGCCAATCAGGTCATTGCCGTCCGCCCCCAGCCCGTGCAGCAAGATGACGAGGCCGCGCGCGGGCTTGCCGTCGGCGGACGGAAGGGAGGGACCGGAAAGCTGCATCGAGTGTCTCTCATACTGTCTTGGTTCCAGATGCCCCCTCCTAGCACAAAGCGCTTCGGTGCCGAAATCGTTCCGGCTAGTTTTGTCGGCATGATCGTCACCCGCTTCGCCCCCAGCCCGACCGGCCTGCTGCATCTGGGCTCCGCCTATTCCGCGCTGGTCGGCTGGCGCCGCGCGCGGGATGCTGGCGGGCGCTTCCTGCTGCGTATCGAGGATATCGACCCGACCCGCTGCCGGCCGGAACATGCGGAGGCGATCCTCGAAGATCTCGCCTGGCTTGGCATCGACTGGGACGGGGAGGTGCGCCGCCAGTCCGAGTATCTGGGGGAGTACCGCGCGGCGCTGGACCGGCTGGCGGGCAAGGGGCTGCTCTATCCCTGCTTCTGCACGCGCAGCGATATTGAGGCGGAAATCGCCAGGTCAGGGCATGCACCGCATGGGCCTGAAGGCCCGGTCTATCCCGGCATCTGTCGCGCCATTCCGGCGTCAGAACGAGAGGCCCGCATCGCCGCCGGGGAGCCGCATGCGCTGCGGCTCGACATGGCGCAGGCCGTTGCGTTGGCAGGGCCGCTTGACTGGCAGGATGAGGAGAAGGGCACCATCCGCGCGACGCCGGAAGCCTTTGGCGATGTGGTGCTGGCGCGCAAGGAAACGCCAACCTCCTACCATCTCTCCGTCACGCTGGACGATGCGCTGCAGGGGGTGAATCTGGTGACGCGCGGCATGGATCTGTTCGAGGCGACGCACATCCACCGGCTGTTGCAGGCGCTGTTCGATCTGCCGGTGCCGCTCTACGCGCATCACCGGCTGCTGACCGGGCCGGACGGGCGGCGCTATGCCAAGCGGGACCGCTCGCTGACCATCGCCGCCCTGCGTGAGGCCGGCCATTCACCCGCTAAGGTTCGCGCGATGGTGGGGATGGGGTAGGGGCGCGGCGTAACCCGCCCTATGCTTCGAGACGCCATCACCAGATTGACTGGCGATGGCTCCTCAGCATGAGGTCACCAAGTGGCACCAACTGTACTCCCATCCTCCCCTTGTCCTGAGGAGCACGCGACGAGCGTGCGTCTCGAAGGACATGGGTGGAGGGTTCCCGCAAGGGGAGAGGAATCATTCGCCTACCGGTGCAGGCCCGAAACGAGGTCCAGATAATCCGGCCGGTCCGGCCCGATAAGGCCGTGGCGGATCAGGAAGTCGATGATGACGAGGTTGCAGTTGAACTTGAAATCGTCGCTGGTATCGACGATGCGCGCCACCTCGGCAATCGGCAGCAATTGGAATTCCTCGATCTCGCCATCCTGGCAGACCGGGGTGAAATCCGCCGGCAATTCGAGGTCGAAACAATAGAGCACGTCGCGGCGCAGCCCGTCCTGGCCGATATCGGCGGCGGCGCCGTGCGCCGTGCCGGACCCCACCTCCATCATGTAGGTGATGGCGCCGACCGGATGCGCCTGGCGGGCGAGGGCTTCGGGCAGGCCGGCTTCCTCCCCGCATTCCTTCACCAGCGTCTCGACGGGGCCATAGCCGTCGCCCATGCCGCCGGCCACCATATTGTCCAGCTTGCCAGGGGCGACGCTCTTGTCGCGGGCGCGGCGGCCGATCCAGAGGTGGATGCCGTCGGGCTTGCGGACATAGCCGTTGAGATGCACGCCGAAGGAGATGATGCCGAAATGCGCCGCCGCCGCCCGATTGATTCGCATCAGAATCGGTCCGCCCGGCCGTTCCAGCACCGGATATTGCTCGAAGCGGATTTTCGCGACCGCCCCTTCCGCCACCAGCTGCCGCACAGCGCGGTCTACCGCCTCGGTGCGGGCCTCCGGGTGGCTCAGGGCCGGTGACAGGCGCACCGTGCTCGCATCGACCTGGAAGGTATCCGCCTGCGCCTTCAGCCGCTCGGCCATCGCGTGCCGCAGATAGCCGGCATGGGCGTCACCGATCAGGAAGCGGCGGAAGCCGGAGAGATCGTGGCGGTTCACGCGCTGGACATGGTCTAGAAAGCTCATCTCGGCTCCGTGACGGTCTATAGCCTGAGGAGATCGCGGGCGGCATTCAGCTGCCCCATGCGCAGCGTATCGCCCTGCGGCGAATCCGGGTGGAAGATCATCGCCAGCATGCGATAGCGCGCCTTCAGCGCCCGGGCATCCGGTTGCGCATCGGCCGGGAAGCCCAGCACATAGAGCGCCTGCATGCGGGTGCGCACGCCGTCCTTCAGCGGTTCGAAGGCGACGGCGGAGAGCATCAGGCGGAGCCGCTCCAGCTCCTCCTCCAGCGCCTTGATGCGGTCGGCCTGCTTGCCTCTGGCGGTGGGCGCTTCGAGCGCCACCACATGGTCGCCGCGCGCCATGGCAACGGCCAGACCCAGCGCCCGGCGCAGCTGCACCACTGCCAGGCCGGGCTGCAGGCGAACCTGCAGGCGCGGCTTCCGGCGCAGCACGCGTCCCTTGGACGCCCCGGACAACAGGGTCACTTCCTCGCGTTCATGGGCCGGCGGCTCGCCCGGATCGGGCGCGGCGTTTACGGTCGCTTCCGGAACGGTCAGCAAAATGGCGCGCGCAAGGTCGGCAATGCTGACCCCGCGCTGCTGTGCCAGTTCCGTCACCTGATCGCGAAAACCGGCGCTGCACGGGATGGCATAGGTGCGGCTGCGTTCGCCGGTGCGCGGTGCGGCTTTCCGGAGGGGCCTCTGGGCGGACATCAGGCTGTCGGGCATTCTCTGTCTGTCTCGAAATCGCGCGCTAACGAATCGGAAGCGATTCGGTCTGCCGGCCTATTCCTGCCCGGTAACTGCAAATCGCCATCACCCGGCCAGCCTTATCGGGCTCCGGACAGGGCGTCAACTGCAATCGAAGTTAAGGAATCGTTAACCACACGCCTGAAACTGCAACTTGCAGCTACAGCAGGTCGCGCAGCATGGAAACCAGCGGCACATCGGCCGGCGGCATCGGGTAGGCGCCCATCTGCATGGGACGTACCCATTTGATTTCACTATGTTCTTTGGCTGCGATACGGCCGCGCCAGCGGCGACAGACATAGAGCGGCATCAGCAGGTGGAAATCGTCATATTCGTGCGAGGCGAAGGTCAGCGGGGCAAGGCAGCTGCCCGAAGTGTCGATGCCCAGCTCCTCGCGCAGTTCGCGCACCAGCGCGGCCTCCGGCGTCTCCCCCGGTTCCACCTTGCCGCCGGGAAACTCCCACAGGCCGGCCATCTTCCTGCCTTCCGGGCGTTTGGCGATCAGCACCCGCCCGTCGATATCGACCAGGGCGCCGGCGACCACCAGCACGACCGGTTTCGGCCCCGCGGCGACGGGCGTAGCGGGGCCGGACGGGCACAGATCGTCGAGATCAGCTGCGGTAGGAGCCATTGATGTCGATATAGGCGTGCGTCAGATCGCAGGTCCACACCCGGGCGCGGCCCTTGCCGAGGCCGATATCGACCTCGATCTGGATGTCCTGGCCCTTCATGTGGGCGACCACCGGGCTCTCGTCATAGCCTTCGACGGCGGCCCCTTCCTTCGCCACCTCGACGCCGCCGATCTTGATCGCCAGCCGGTCACGGTCGGCCCATTCGCCGGATTTGCCGACCGCCATGACGATACGTCCCCAGTTGGCGTCCTCGCCGGCGATGGCGGTCTTCACAAGCGGCGAATTGGCGATGGCAAGGCCGATGCGCTTGGCTGCCTTGGCGGACGCCGCCCCGGTCACGTCGATGGTCACCAGCTTGCTGGCGCCCTCGCCGTCGCGCACGATCTGGACCGCAAGGTCGGTCAGCAGATCCTCCAGCGCCGCCCGGAACTCCTTCAGATGCGCATCCCGGGCGCTCTCCACCGGCGGGTGGGAGGCCTTGCCGGTGGCGAACAGCAGCACCGTGTCGCTGGTCGAGGTGTCGCTGTCCACAGTGATGCAGTTGAAGGACTTGTCGGTCCCGCGCGACAGCATCTCCTGCAGCACCGGGGCGGGGATGGCCGCATCGGTGAAGACGAAGCCCAGCATGGTCGCCATATCCGGCGCGATCATGCCGGAGCCCTTGCAGATGCCGTTGATCGTAACCTTCGTGTCGCCGATGCGGGCCGTACGCGTGGCCCCTTTCGGGAAAGTATCCGTGGTCATGATGGCCTTGGCCGATTCATGCCAGGTTTCCGGCTTCAGGTTCGCGCGCAGCGTGCCGATGGCAGCCACCACCTTGTCAGCCGGCAGCGGCTCGCCGATCACGCCGGTGGAGGCCAGGAACACTTCCGACGGCTTGCAGCCGATCGCCTTGGCCGCCGCTTCCGCGGTGGCGACCGCGCCGTCATGGCCCTTCTTGCCGGTAAAGGCGTTGGCGTTGCCGGAATTCACCAGCACCGCGCGGCCCCTGCCGTCCGCCAGATTGGCGCGGCACCATTCGACCGGCGCCGAGGCGGTCAGCGACTTGGTCAGCGTGCCCGCGACCGTGGTGCCAGGCGCCAGCTCCGCCAGGAACACGTCGGTGCGACCCTTGTAGCGCACGCCAGCCTCGGCAGAGGCCAGGGTGACGCCGGCAATTGACGGCATGTCCGGAAAATGGGCCGGGGCCAGGGGGGAAACCTTCAGCGCCACGATGATCCTCTCCCTCTAACTAGCTGCTGCTTATTTCGGCTGGGTCTGCTGCGGCGGCAGCGGCTGGCCGTCCATGCTGAACCGCTCGATGGTCGCCTTGGCGCGCAGTTCCGCCAGGATGCGGCGGGCTTCCTGCTCTGCCAGCTCAGCGCGAATTTGCTCGCTGGCCTGCTCCAGGCTGGGCGGGGCGACGTCGCGACGGTCGGCGACCTTGATCACATGCCAGCCGAACTGCGACTTCACCGGCTCCTTGCTGTAGGCGCCGGGCGCCAGCTCGAAGGCGGCGGCGGAGAATTCCGGCACCATCTGCTCGGCAGTGAAATAGCCGAGGTCGCCGCCATTGGCGGCACCGGGATCGATCGACTTTTCCTTGGCCAGCGCCGCGAAGTCGGCACCCTTGTCGAGTTCGCGCACGATGTCCTTCGCCGTCGCCTCGTCCGAGACCAGGATATGGCTGGCCCGGATTTCCTCGGCCTTCGGCATCTCGGCGCGCAGCTTTTCGTACTCCGCCTTGACCTTGTCCTCGCTGATCGCCGCTTCCAGCTTCTCGGTCAGGTACTGTTCCTGGATCAGCTGGTCGCGATAGCGCTCGACGCGGCGCTTCACCTCCGGGTTCTCGGCCATGCCGGCGGCCTTGGCCTCGCGCTGCAGCAGCTCGCCGTCGATGGCGCGCTCCAGCAAGGCCGGAAACAGCATCTGCAGCGGAATGTCGCGGTACTGCTGCGGCAGGGTCGCGACCAGCGCGGCGATATCGCTCTGCCGGATCTTCGTGCCATCGACGCTGGCGACAATCGGGTCCGCCTCGCCGGAGGCGGCAGGCTGTTGCGCCAGGGCCGGAACGGCGACCGCGCCGATGAGCGCGCCCAGAAGGGCGCCTGTGACGGCGGGGGCGAAGGATCGAAGGGGATGGCGCATGGCTGTCTCGTTTCCTGTTCTGGTCCGGTTTTAACGCGTGCGGGCGGACCCGTTATTGTGCCGCCTGCCGGCGGCGCGGGGGGACAGTAGCGCAGCCCGCCGGGCGGCGGAAGGCGCTTTACAGTCCAGTCATATGGAGCCCTGCATAGCAGAAAGGAAGCCGCCCCGCGACCGTGCGGCCTTTCGCTTTGGGGGCGGCAGCGTTGACAGTATTTGACGATGCCCCTATCTGTCAGCCACGCAGGCTCCCTTCTTTCTTCATGTACACCCCGAGGTTTCCCATGTTCGGCGCCATCGCCAGAAGCTTGTTCGGCTCATCGAACGACCGCGTGGTCAAGCGCCTGCGCAAGAAGGTCGAGGCGATCAACGCGCTGGAGGCGGAGCATCAGGCCCTGTCGGACGAGGCGCTGCGTGGCCGCACCGAGGAGTTCCGCAAGCGGCTGAACGACGGCGCCACGCTGGACGACATCCTGCCCGAAGCCTTCGCCACGGTGCGCGAGGCGGCAAAGCGCACGCTAGGCCTGCGGCCCTTCGACGTGCAGCTGATGGGCGGCATGGTGCTGCATGAAGGCATGATCAGCGAGATGAAGACTGGCGAGGGCAAGACGCTGGTCGCCACGCTGCCGGTCTATCTGAATGCGCTGTCGGGCAAGGGCGTGCATGTCGTCACGGTGAACGACTATCTGGCAAGCCGCGATGCTGCCTGGATGGGCCGGGTCTATAATTTCCTCGGCCTGTCGGTCGGGGTCATCAAGCATGGCATCGAGGAGGATGACCGCCGCGCTGCCTATGCCGCCGACATCACCTACGGCACCAACAACGAATTCGGCTTCGACTATCTGCGCGACAACATGAAGTTCCGGCTGGAGGACATGGTCCAGCGCGACTTCAACTTCGCCATCGTTGACGAGGTGGACTCGATCCTGGTGGACGAGGCGCGCACGCCGCTGATCATCTCCGGCCCGGCCGAGGATTCCTCGGAACTGTATCGCGCGATGAACGCGCTGATCCCGAACCTGACCGCCGAGGATTACGAGAAGGACGAGAAGCAGCGCGCGGTCACCCTGACCGAGGTTGGCACGGAGAAGATGGAGCAGCTGCTGCGCGAGGCCGGCATGCTGACCCAGGGCGATCTCTACGACATCCACAATGTCACGCTGGTTCATCACATGAACCAGGCGTTGCGCGCCCACCAGCTGTTCCAGCGCGATGTCGATTACATCGTGAAGAATGACAAGCTGGTCATCATCGACGAATTCACCGGCCGCATGATGGAAGGCCGGCGCTATTCCGAAGGGCTGCATCAGGCGCTGGAAGCCAAGGAAGGTGTGACCATCCAGCAGGAAAACCAGACGCTGGCCTCGATCACCTTCCAGAATTATTTCCGGCTCTATCCGAAGCTGGCCGGCATGACCGGCACGGCGATGACCGAGGCGGCGGAGTTTGCCGAGATTTACGGGCTCGAAGTGGTCGAGATGCCGACCAACGTGCCGATGGCCCGCAAGGACCATGATGACGAGGTCTATCGCAGCCAGCGCGAGAAGTTCGACGGCATCATCGAGCTGGTCCGGGAATGTCAGGCGCGCAAGCAGCCGGTGCTGGTCGGCACCGTCTCCATCGAGAAGTCGGAGATGCTGTCCGAGGCGCTGAAGGCCAAGGGCATCCCGCATGAGGTGCTGAACGCCCGCTATCATGAGCAGGAAGCCTCGATCATCTCGCAGGCCGGCCGTCCCGGCGCGGTCACCATTGCCACCAACATGGCCGGCCGCGGCACCGACATCCAGCTCGGCGGCAATCTGGACATGGCGCTGGCGCTGCGCCTGCAGGGCGTCGAGGACGAGGCGGAGATCGCCCGCATCACCGAACAGGTGAAGGCGGAAATCGGGGAAGGCCAGCGCATCGTGAAGGAGGCCGGCGGCCTCTATGTCGTCGGCACCGAGCGGCATGAGAGCCGCCGCATCGACAACCAGCTGCGCGGCCGTTCCGGCCGCCAGGGCGATCCCGGCGCCTCCAAGTTCTTCCTGGCGCTCGACGATGACCTGATGCGCATCTTCGGGTCCGAGCGGATGGACGGCATGCTCCAGAAGCTGGGGCTGAAGGAAGGCGAGGCCATCGTTCACCCCTGGATCAACAAGGCGCTGGAGAAGGCGCAGCAGAAGGTCGAGGCGCGCAACTTCGAAATCCGCAAGCAGCTGCTGAAATACGACGATGTGATGAATGACCAGCGCAAGGTCATTTACGAGCAGCGCAAGGAGATCATGCGCGCCAAGGAGGTGCAGCAGATCATTCTCGATATGCGCCACGAAGTGGTGGAAGACCTCGTCGCGTCCTGCATCCCGGCCAATGCCTATGCCGAGCAGTGGGATATCGAGCGGCTGCATCAGGAAGTAGGCCGCTTGTTCAACCTCGACCTGCCAATCGCGGACTGGGCCAAGGAAGAGGGCATCGCCGACCAGGAGATCCAGGACCGCATCATCGATGCGGTGGACCGCAAGATGGCGGAGAAGGTCGCCAATTACGGCGCCGACATCATGCGCATGGCGGAAAAGAGCCTGCTGCTGCAGATCCTCGACCAGTGCTGGAAGGATCACCTGCTGCAGCTCGACCATCTGCGCCAGGGCGTGTCGCTGCGCGCCTATGCGCAGAAGGACCCGCTGAACGAGTACAAGCGCGAGGCCTTCCTGCTGTTCGACGGGCTGCTGAGCCGGCTGCGCGAGACCGTTGTCTCGGTGCTGGCCCATGTCGAGATGCGTGTGAACCGGCCGGAGGATCTGCAGCCGCAACCGCAGGAAATGCATGAGACGCGGCATGACCCGGCGCTGGACGAGACGGTCGGTGCCAATGGCGAGCCGGCCCCCGGCGGGTTTGCCGGCGGTGCCGAGCCCGGCCGCCGCATGGCCGCCGCGGCGGTCGATCCGAACGACCCGAGCACCTGGGGCAAGGTCCAGCGTAACGCGCCCTGCCCGTGCGGTTCCGGCAAGAAGTTCAAGCACTGCCACGGGCAGTTCGCCTGAGGCCGGTATCGGGGTAGTCAGATTCGCGCAGAATCAGAATCGCACGAATCCGTCAAGTTTTTTCTTGATTATGTTTAAGGGAAAATTAATACTGATTTGTCGATAGGCAACCCAGAACGGGGGCGCAAGGTGTTGGTGCCGTCAGTAGCGACGTTGGATCCCATCTCTTCGGCCGGCTTTGCCGGGCGGAGCGATAGTGATTCCAGCCCCGCTATATATCAGTCGGAACCCTTGCCGACGCAGATCGCCTACAGCGCGACGCGCCTGTCCTACGATTCCGAAATCCGCCGCCTGTTCTTCCAGTACCGCGATACCGATACCGGCGAGGTCGAACGCGAGATTCCGTCGCGGGAGGCCCTGCGCGCCTATGAGCAGCAGGAACGGGGGCGCGAGGAGACGGGGCGTGAGGTCAATGAGGCCGACGATGCGGTGAACCGCCGGCTGCAGGTCAGGGTCATCGACGGCGAGTCGGTGAGTCAGGCGCGCAATGTCACCTCTGGCACAGAAACCGACTCCGGCAGCGACAGCCCGTCCACGGACAGCAGCGCTCCGCGCGGCGTCACGACCGACCAGCTCGTCTGATTTCCTTCTGATCCCTATTCCACGCGGAACGGCAGATTGCCGGCTGCTGCAGCACCCTTGCCGTCGCGCACCGTGACATAGAGCCGGTAGGCACCGGGGGCGAGGCCGCCCAGGGTAACGGCCTCCTTGCTGGCCTTGCGGACGGCTTCAGGGTAGCGTCGCAGCTCCGGCTCGGCATCGCCGGCCTTCAGCAGCGTCTGCTGCTCCTCCATGATTTCCCACTCGACAGTCAAGGGATCGCCGTCCGGGTCGATGGCTTCCAGCCGGGCGGATATCTCCCGGCCCAGCGGCAGGCTATTGGTTCCGGCAAAGGCCAGGACGGTGATGCGCGGCGCCCGGTTGCCGCCGGGCGTGTTGCCGTCCCAGGCCCTGGCCATGATTTCCGTGGTCTGTTTCCACTCGCCGGTGGGCAGCAGCAGGCTGTGCCAGGTGTGGGTCACTTCCTGCTTCCAGCCCCACAGGAACAATATCTGCCCGGCAGTATCCGGTCCGATGGCAGCAAGCTGCTTGTCCAGCAGCGTCGCCTTCTGTGTGCTGGTTGGCTCGATGGCCGCCCCCCACTCGGTCTTCGGCGCCTGCCACTGGCCGATGGCGCCCAGCTCGGTGAGGATCAGCGGGCCGGTCCAGCCCTGCGCACGCACCCGCGCCGGCACGCTGGGCACGCTCTCGCCATAGGAATTGATGCCCAGTACATCGATGCTGGGGGCCTGGGCCTTCAGCTTCGCCACCTTGTCCGTGCCGGTTTCGGCCAGCACCGCCAGGGTGGGGTGGTGCGGGTCGAGCGATTTCACCAGCCGGGCCGCCTCCTCAATGGCGGGCCAGACCCTGCTGTCATCCGCCAGCTCCGACTCGACCTCGTTGCCGATGCCCCACATCAGCAGGGCGGGATGGTCCCTGTGCGCCAGCACGAAGTCGCGCAGCCGCGCCATCTGCGGGCCGACATGGGCCGGGTTGTCGTAATCGAAGCCGCGCCGCGGATGTTCCAGCCAGAAGCCCAGGATCACCTTCAGCCCCAGCCGCTGTGCCTCGTCCAGCACATCCTCGGCATTGTCGCCATAGGTGCGGATGGTGGTGACGCCAAGGCCGGGCAGCATGTCGAGATTGCCCCAGCCGGCCACGCCATGCGCCTGGAAGGGCTTGCCATCCACCAGCAGTCGCGTGCCCTCGACACGGACATCCGCGTGCGCCGGAAGGGTGGCCAGCAGCAGGAACAGCAGGGGCAGGACGCGGCGAAACGGCATGGAACCTCCGAGGGCCTCCGGCTTCATGGTCTTTTCGGGGCAGGCGTTGAACCGGATACCGCCCTTCCTATCTCAACGGAGCAAAGCAGCGAAGTGTGGAGAAAAGATGGACCCGACGAAATTCCTCGACCAGTTCCTTGGCGGCAACTCGAACCAGAAACTGCAACAGGCCGGCGGCGCCGCGAAACAGCAGTTCGACCGCATGGGCGGTATGGGCGGCTTTGCCGGCGGGGCGGCGGCTGGCGGGCTGGCCGGGTTGCTGTTGGGTAACAAGAAGGTGCGCAAGATGGCCGGCGGCGTTGTCGGCTATGGCGGGGCGGCGGCGCTGGGCGCGCTCGCCTTCAAGGCCTATCAGAACTGGCAGCAGGGCAAGCAGGCGGAGTCAGCTCCGGTCGCGACCGAGGCCGACATGCCGCGGACCGAGGCGCGCTTCCTGCCCGATTCCGCACCGGCCGCCACGGGTGAGCCGTTCCAGCTGTCGCTGATCCGCGCGATGATCGGCGCGGCCAAGGCCGACGGCCACGTCGATGCCGAGGAGCAGAAGCGCCTGTTCGAGCAGGTCGAGCGCATGGGGCTGGATGCCGAGGCCAAGGGCTTCGTGTTCGACGCGCTGGCGAAGCCCACGGACCTGTCGGAGGTCGCCGCCGCTGCCCGCACGCAGGAACAGGCGGCGGAGCTTTACCTCGTCTCCCGCCTCGCCATCGATCCCGACCACCCGGCGGAGAAGGCCTATCTGGAAGCGCTCGCCCACCGGCTGAACCTGCCGGCGGAGCTTGCCGCACATCTCGACCGCCAGGCGGAGGCCGGGCTGGCGGCGTAAGGAGTGATGGTTAAGGCTGGTGAGGGCGCTACGTCCAACTCCGACCGTCATTCCCGGCCTCAAGCCCCATTGGGTGCCGGGAATCCAGGGTTCAGCCTGCTCGACCAACGATCCAGCTAGCGGAAATCTGGACCCCCGGCACAAGGCCGGGGGTGACAGTTAGTATATATAACGGCCCTTGCGGGGCTTGGTATGACAGTGAAGAAGAGCTGTTTACCGCCCCTCGAAGCCTTTCAGGAAGCTGGCCAGATTCTCGCCGAGGATGTCGGACGGGTAGCCGCCCTCCTGCACCAGCACGCTCGGCAGGCCGAGGCCGGCGATGGCCGCGCCGATCCGCCCGAAGCCCGGCGTGGTGATGTGGAAGAAGCGCAAGGGGTCGGCCTCGGAGGCGTCCAGCCCCAGCGCCACCACCAGCGCGCCCGGCTGGAATGCTTTAACCGCCGCCAGCGCCGGTTCCAGCGCCTCCAGATAGGCATCGTCGCCGGTGCCCTGCGGCAGCGGGATGTTCAGGTTGCAGCCGGTGCCGATGCCTTCGCCGCGCTCATCCTCGAAGCCCGTATACCAGGGGTAGAAGCTGGTCGGGTCGCCATGTAGCGAGACCGTCAGCACATCGTCGCGCCCGTAGAAGATGCCCTGCGTGCCATTGCCGTGATGCACGTCGACATCCAGGATCGCCACACGGCCGAACTTGGCGAGCAGCGATTGCGCGGCGATGGCGCTGTTGTTCAGGAAGCAGAAGCCGCCCGACAGATCGTGATAGGCATGATGCCCCGGCGGCCGGCACAGCGCATAGGCGGACCGTTCGCCTGACTCGACATGGGCAGCGGCGGCCAGCGCGGTCTGCGCCGACCAGTACACACCCTCCCAGGTGCCCGCACCGATCGGGCAGGCGGTGTCGGTGGTGTAATAGCCGACACGCGAGACGATGGATGCCTTGGCACCGATCCCCCTGATATCCGCCATGTGCCGGCTGGGATGCACGTTCGGCGTGATCTCCGCCGAGGCGTTCGGCAGCGCCGACCAGTCGGCGTGTGCGGTCTTCAGGAAATCGACATAGCCGGCATCGTGGATGGCGCGGATCGGCGCTTCCCCGCGATCTTCCGGTGCACGCACATCATGGCCGGCGGCTTTCGCCGCCTTCAAGAAGACGTGCGCACGCTCGGCCTGTTCCGGGCTCTGCGTCACCTGCCCCCGGAAGATGAAGGTCTTCGGGTCGTGGCGTTCCTGCTGCGGGGCGTAGAAGACGGGAATGGACATCAGGCCGCCTTCTCCAGGCCGCACCAGTCGGCGATGAACAGAGCCACCGACTGCGTGACCTTGCGGATCGACTCGATGCTCACGCGCTCGTCGAAGCCATGGATTTCCGTCGATTTCGGGCCATAGACCATGGCCGGGATATTGGCATAGAGGCCATAGAAGCGCGCATCGGTGGTGCCGGTGAAGATGCGCTTCTGCAGCTCCTCGCCATAGACTGTCTTGTGGCAGCTCTTCAGCAGATCCTGGCCTTCCTCGCCGCCTTCCAGCACATAGCCTTCCGCCTGGAAGCCGTGATAGACGATCTGCGGCGGGTTGTTGGCGAGGAAACTGCTCTTGCGCGCGGCACCAGCCACCGTCTCCTCGACGGCGCGGCGGACATCGGCCAGGTCCTGGCCCGGATAGCAGGAAATCCGCATGTCGAAGGTGCACCAGGCCGGCACGGAGCTGGTCCAGTCGCCGCCCTCGATCTTCGAGACCACAAAATTGATCGGATGTTCCTCGTCATGGAACATCGGGTGGCGGTCCTTGTTCCATTCCGCCTCCAGCCCGTGCAGCGCCTCGATGATCGGGAAGCAGGCCTCGATGGCGTTGGAGCCGCTGCCGGCATAGGCGACATGGGCCGGGCGGCCGCGCACCTTCACCTGGAACCACATGACGCCGACCTGGGCGGAGCCCAGCCGGTCGCCCGACGGCTCGGTGATGATCGCGGTGTCGGCGCGGTAGCCGCGCTGCAGGCAGGCCAGCGCGCCATTGCCGGTGCATTCCTCCTCCACCACCGACTGGAAATGGATATCGCCTGCCGGCATGTAGCCGAGGCGGCGCAGCGCATCCACGGCATAGAGATTGATGGCAAGGCCAGCCTTCATGTCGCCGGCGCCACGGCCATACAGCCAGTCGCCATCGACATAGGAATCGAAGGGCGGGCGCGTCCACATGTCCAGCGGGCCGGTCGGCACCACGTCGATATGGCCGTTCAGGATCAGCGACTTGCCCTTGGCGTTGTTGGGGCGGTGCGAGCCGACCACGTTCCAGGCATCGTCATAGGAGATATGGACCGGCGAGAAGCCGGGCAGGTTCTGGATGTCCTCGACATTGATCTTCCAGCGGTCCACCGTGTAGCCGCGCTCCTTCATGGAGCGCGCCATGAAATCCTGCGCCGTTGCCTCCTGGCCGCGCAGCGAGGGCAGCCGCACCAGCTCCGCCGTATAGTCGATCTGCTCCTGAAGCCCGTCATCGACCGCTTTCATAATCTTTGTCGTCAGTTCGGTATCGGGCATCGCCGTCTCCTGTTCGCTTATGCTTGGCTGCTGTTGATGTTGTGAGTATCAGTGACAAGTAGAACAGATGCAACGTGGCACAGCACAGGGTAGGCTGGCGCGTTATGCAGGGCAAAAGGGAAGTGGCGAGATGAAGAATATCCAGATCAAGGGCGACCGGCTGTGGGACAGCCTGATGGAGATGGCGAAGATCGGCGCGACCGAGAAGGGTGGCAATTGCCGTCTGGCGGCCAGCGATCTGGACAAGGAAGGCCGCGACCTGTTCGTGCGCTGGTGCAAGGAGGCCGGCTGCACCGTGACCGTCGATAAGATCGGCAATATCTTCGCCCGCCGGCCCGGCAAGAACAACGACCTGCCGCCGGTGATGACCGGCAGCCATCTGGACACCCAGCCGACCGGAGGCCGCTTTGACGGCGTCTATGGCGTGCTGGCGGGGCTGGAGGTCGTGCGCACGCTGAACGATGCCGGCATCGAGACCGAGGCGCCGGTCGAGGTGGTGGTCTGGACCAACGAGGAAGGCTCGCGCTTCTCCCCGGCGATGATGGGGTCGGGCGTGTTCGCCGGGGTGTTCCCGCTGGAAGAGATTCAGGCCAAGCAGGATATCGACGGGCTGAAGCTGGGCGACGAGCTGCGCCGCATCGGCTATGAGGGCACGGCGCCGATGGGCAAGCCGGTGAAGGCCTATTTCGAGGCGCATATCGAGCAGGGGCCGATCCTGGAAGCGGAGAAGAAGCCGGTCGGCATCGTCACCGGCGCGCAGGGCCAGCGCTGGTACGAGGTGACGGTGGTGGGGCAGGAGGCGCATGCCGGCCCGACGCCGATGGCGGTGCGCCGCGACGCACTGGTCGGCGCTTCGCGCATGATCCAGGAGGTGAATCGCATCGGCCTCGCCAACCAGCCCTATGCCTGCGCCACGGTCGGCTTCCTGCAGGTCAGCCCGAATTCGCGTAACGTGATTCCGGGCCGGGTGTTCTTCGCGGTCGATTTCCGCCATCCCGACGATGCGGTGCTGACCAGGATGGACAAAGAGCTGCGCGAGGCCTGCGCGAAGATCGCCGCCGAGGCCGGGCTGGAGGTCGAGGGCAGCGAATTCTGGTATTTCCCGCCGACCCCGTTCGACGAGAAATGCGTCGCCGCCGTGCGCGAGGGCGCGAAGCTCTATGGCTACGACAATATGGAGATTGTGTCGGGCGCCGGGCATGACGCGGTCTATATGGCGAAGGTCGCCCCCACCGGCATGATCTTCGTGCCCTGCGAGGGCGGCATCAGCCATAACGAGATCGAGAATGCCGACCCGAAGGATCTGGAAGCGGGCGGTAACGTGCTGCTGCACGCGATGCTGGAACGCGCGCAGGGGTAAGCATGACACTGCGTCCTGCCAGGATCGAGGATTGCCCGGCGCTCACCGATCTGGTGATGCGCTCCAAGGCGCATTGGGGCTATGACGCAGCCTTCATGGAGTCCTGCCGGGAGGAGCTTGCGGTCACACCGGAGCGGCTGGCCACCCAGCCCTGCTTCGTGCTGGAACGCGACGGCAAGCCCGCCGGCATCTGGGCGCTCGATCTCTCCGGCGCAGTGCCGGAGGTGGCGCTGATGTTCGCCGACCCGGCCCATATCGGCACCGGCATGGGGCGTATCCTCTGGCAGCATATGACCGCCGAACTGCGCCGGCTGGGCCAGGGCCGCGTGCAGCTGGATGCCGACCCGAATGCGGAGCCCTTCTATGAGCGCATGGGCTGCCGGCAGATCGGCACCCACACCTCGCCCTCGACAGGCCGTGTCCTGAAACGCTACGAGGCCGACGCGGCGGTGGTGCTGACGACGAAAAGCCTCATCCTACGCTGTTACGCGCCAGGCGAGGATGAGGCGCTCTATCCGATCATGAGCGATCCGGTCACCATGCGCTTCTGGCCGCAACCCTATGACCGGGAAGGTGTCGCCAACTGGGTCAGTCGCTGGATCGAGTCCTATGCCGAGAATGGCTATGGCCGCTGGGCGATGCTGGACCGGGAAACCGGGCAGCGGATCGGTGATGCCGGGCTGATCCGCACCGTGCTGATGGGGCAGGAGGTCATCGATCTCGGCTATATCATCCACCATCCCTACTGGCGGCAGGGCTATGCGGTGGAGGCCGCCGCCGCGATCCGCGACCACAGCTTCGAGGTGCTGTGCCTGCCCCGGCTGGTCGCCAACATGGCGCATGACCATACCGGTTCCGCCCGTGTTGCCGAGAAGGTCGGCATGGTGAAGGTGGCGGAGTTCGACAATCCGCGAAACCGCAACATCCGCACCTTCTTCTACGTGCTGGACAATCCTAACGCCGCTCCCTGAAGAAGCCGCGCAGCAATTCCGCCGCCGCGCGTTCGCCGATGCCGCCATAGACTTCCGGCGCGTGGTGGCAGGTCGGCTGGCCGAACAGGCGCGGGCCGTGCTCCACCGCGCCCCCTTTCGGGTCATAGGCCGCGAAATAGAGCCGCCGGATGCGCGCCATGCTGATCGCCTGGGCGCACATGGCGCAGGGCTCCAGCGTCACATAGAGGTCGCAGTCCGGCAGGCGCGGATCGCCCAGCAGGCGGCAGGCCTCGCGGATCGCCAGCAGTTCGGCATGGGCGGTGGGGTCGCGGTCGGTCTCCACGCGGTTATGCGCGCGGACGAGGATATGGCCGTCGCGCACCAGCACGGCGCCGACCGGCACCTCGCCCTCGGCGGCCGCCTGCCGTGCCTCGTCCAGCGCCGCCGCCATATAGCCGTTCGTCTCAGCGATCATCGCCGGACCCTGCCGTGGGGGACGGGGGCCGTCAAGCGGGTGAAATTCCATTGTGCTGCAATACCCTTCGAGACTTGCGCCCCAATGACTTGGGAGGCGCGCTCCTCAGGGTGAGGGCATTCTTAGACGCACCGTCCGTGCAGCCGGGTGACCTCATGCTGAGGAGCCTGCGATAAGCAGGCGTCTCGAAGCATAGGGCGGCAAGCGCCGTTGCCATTGCTCGACTAAGCCTTTGCGCCTACTCTCCCGCCGAGAATGACACCCTGGATGTACGCATGAAACAGCCCCTCATCGGCCTGACCCTCGATTCGGAGGAGCCGGGCGGATATTCCAAATTCCCCTGGTACGCGATCCGGCAGAATTACTGTTCCTCCGTGGCGCGCTCGGGCGGCCTGCCGCTGGCCTTGCCGCACGAGGTGGAGCAGGTGGAACATTATCTCGACCTGATCGACGGGCTGGTGGTGACCGGCGGCGCGTTCGATGTCGATCCGGCACTGTTCGGCGCCTCCGCGCGCCATGCCAGCGTCACCACCAAGGATCGCCGTACTGCGTTCGAGCTGGGCATGGTGAAGGGCGCTCTGGAGCGTGACATGCCGATCCTCGGCATCTGCGGCGGCGAACAGCTGCTGGCGGTGGCGCTGGGCGGCACGCTGATCCAGCATATTCCTGACGAGATCGAGGGCGCGCTGGCGCATGAGCAGCCCAATCCGCGCGATGAGCCGGGCCATCATGTGACGGTCACGCCTGGCACGCTGCTGCACGGCATCTGCGGCGGCGAGACCCTGCTGCATGTGAACAGCGCGCATCATCAGGCGGTGAAGGATGTGCCGCCGGCAATCGTCATCAATGCCCATGCGCCTGACGGTGTGATCGAGGGCATCGAGGACCCGAAGCGCCGCTTCTGCCTGGGCGTGCAGTGGCACCCTGAATTCTCCATCAGCAGCGGCGACGACAGGATTTTCGACGCCTTCATCGCGGCCTGCCGCTGATGGAGGACGTGCCGGTAAAGGACGGGGCAAAAGAAGGCGAGCGCATCGCCAAGCGCATCGCCCGCGCCGGCGTGTGTTCCCGCCGCGATGCCGAGCGGCTGATTGCCGAGCGCCGCGTCTCCGTCGATGGCCATGTGATTGACACGCCGGCCACCATCGTCACGGCGGCCAGCCGCATCGTGGTCGATGGCAAGCCGCTGCCGGCAATGGAGCCGACGCGGCTGTTCCGCTATCACAAGCCGGACGGGCTGGTGACCACGCACAAGGACCCGGAAGGCCGGCCGACCATCTTCCAGGCGCTGCCGCCGGGACTGCCCCGGCTGATCTCCGTCGGGCGGCTGGATTTAACCTCCGAGGGGCTGCTGCTGCTGACCAATGACGGCGCGCTGGCCCGAAAGCTGGAGCTGCCGGCGACCGGCTGGGTGCGGCGCTACCGTGTCAGGGTCCATGGACGGGTGGATGAATCGGCACTGGCGAAGCTGGCCAGCGGCATCACCGTGGATGGCGTGCGCTACGGCCCCATCGAGGCGGTGCTGGAACGCGCGCAGGGCGGCGCCAATGCGTGGATCGCGGTGTCTCTGCGCGAAGGCAAGAACCGCGAAATCCGCAAGGTGATGGAGCATATGGGCCTGCCGGTCACCCGGCTGATCCGTGTTGCCTACGGACCGTTCCAGCTGGGCCATCTGGAACGCGGGCAGGTCGAGGAGGTGCAGGCCAAGGTGCTGCGCGAGCAGATGGGCGAGAAGCCGAAGGGTGACCGCACCGGCCATGCGCGGGCGAAACCCAAGCCCAAGCGCGGCGTCAGCCCCAAGCGGGAAGCCCAAACCCGCGAAGAATCACAGCGGAAAGAAAATGCGGATCGTCGCCGGACGCCATCGCGGCGCTAGGCTGGAGGCACCGCCGGGGGATGCCACCCGGCCGACCTCCGACCGCGCCCGGCAGGCGCTGTTCGATACGCTGACCGGCGGTCGTTTCGACATCGATCTGAACGATTCGGTGGTGCTCGATCTCTTTGCCGGCACCGGGGCGCTGGGGCTGGAGGCGCTGTCGCGTGGCGCCGGGCGGGCAATCTTCGTGGAGAAGGATCGGACCGCTCTCGCGGTGCTGAACCGCAACATCGCGCATCTGAAGGCAGGCGACCGCACGCTGGTGCTGCCGCAGGACGCGACGAAACTGGGCCGTGCCCGCGCGCCTGCCGCCCTCGTGCTGATGGACCCGCCCTACCGGCAGGGGCTTGTCAGCCCTGTCTTGCAGGTGCTGCTGGCCGGCGGCTGGCTGGCGCCGGATGCGTTGATCGTCATTGAGCAGGCGAAGGACGAGGCACTGGATTTGCCGACGGGATTCGCGCTGCTGGATGACCGCCGCTACGGCGCCGCGTGCTTTCTGTTCCTGCGGCAGGCCACTCCCGAATAAACAAAGCCCCGGCGGATGCCGGGGCTTTGCAGGTTCAGTGTTTCAGCCGGGTCAGATGTTCGATTCGACCCACTGGAACAGGGCGCTTTTCGGCATGGCGCCGATCTTGGTGGCGGCGACCTGGCCGTTCTTGAACAGCATCAGGGTCGGGATGCCGCGCACGCCGTATTTCTGCGGGGTCGACGGGTTCTCGTCGATGTTCAGCTTGGCAATCGTGACCTTGCCGCCCATCTCGCCGGCCAGCTCGTCCAGGATCGGCGAGATCATCTTGCAGGGGCCGCACCATTCGGCCCAGAAATCCACCACCACCGGCTTGTCGGCGTTCAGGACGTCGGTCTCGAAGGAGTTGTCGGTAACCTTCGTCGTGCTCATGCGTTTGGCCCTTTATCTCTTTCAGGCGCCGGGACGGCACCTTTTTGGCCGGACGGTTTCAGACGCCCGGTCGGAATAGTAAAGTCGACCCCGAATCTAGGAAGCGGCGGGGCGGCGGTCAAGCGACGCTGTCTTGCCGAGGCCAAATCCGTTCATCACTTCAGCTTTTCCGGGGCGAGAAGAATGGGCAGATCGGCCAGCAGGCTGTCACGCGCCACGAAGCTGGCCGGCCCCTGACGCGGCCCGCCATCCTCCAGCAGCCGGGCGAAGGTGATCCGGCGGCCATGTCTTTCCGCCCAGCCGACGAACCAGCCGATCTGGCGCGCCTCGTCCAGGCTGCCATCGGCCCGACGCTGATATCCATTACCCGTCTTGCCCCGCACGACCCAGCCATCGGCGACGGTGAAGACCGGTTGCACCGCCACGGCGAGCGCCTGTGCCTCGGCGCTGACCGGCAGTTCGCCCCGCCCGAGCCGGCCAAGGAAACCAATCTGTTCCATCGGCGAAATCTTCAGGGAGGAGGACAGCCATGAATGGCTCAGCCCGTTATCCTTGCCGGCCTCGCCGGAAACGTCGCGATTGCCATAGGCCAGCGCTTCGATATAGCCGCGGAACCGCTCCATGCCCAGCTTGCGGGTCAGATCCTGCGAATACCAGACGACGGAATATTTCATCCAGCGTGTCGGGTCGGTGGTGTGGCGCCAGGGCTCAAGCGAGACATTCAGCGCCGGGTCATAGGGCAGGGCCGGCGTGTGGGTATCCTTCAGCAGCCCGGAATCGAAGCCGATCACGGCCAGCGCAATCTTGAAGGTGGAAAACGGGCTGACCGGCTTGTCGCAGGACGGGCCGTCGCGCAGGCGAATGGCATCCGTCGTCGCATCGGCGATCACGGTGCAGGTTGGGATATTCGAGACCGGCGCGGCATCGGCCGGATTGACAAGAACAGGCAGGGCCAGCAGCAGACCGGCCGCCGGCAGGAAAAAACGACGCATGGAAAGGCTCATGACTTAGGGTTGGTGTCTCGCCAGAAGATCATCAGGCAACGCCATGAGACGCGGCCCGTCTGTCCAAAGTAAGGCGCAGCGCACCGGCCGGCCGGGATAGACTGCCGCCAGTGCTGCCTGATAGCAGGCCATCTGCCGCAGATAGACCGGCGACACATCTTCCACCCGCAGCGGCGGCGGGCGGTTGGTCTTGTAGTCGATGACCTGGACTTCCGATTCCGTCACCAGCAGCCGGTCGATCTGGCCGGAGATCACCACCGCATCCGTCCCTTCGCCGATGCGGCCGACCACCGGCACCTCGGCAACCGAACCGGGGCCGAAGATGGCGCCGAAGGCGGGGTCGTCCAGCACCGCCAGCACCTCGGCGGCATAGGCCTCGACCTGCGTGGCGTCCAGCGCGTGCACCGGCCGCTCCAAAAAGCGCCGGGCCGCCTCTGCCCGGCGTGCTGCGGGCAGTTCGGGCAGGGTCTGCAGCAGCCGGTGGATCAGCGTGCCGCGCTTGAAGCGCGCCGCCTCGGCCATCGCCTCGTCGCCCAGCGGGGAGCGCACGGAGGGTTCCTCGCCACTGGGCTTGGACGGGCTGAGCGGCCGCGAGGGCGTCGGCTCCGGCGCTGGCGGGACGGTCGCCCAGACCTCCGGCGTTACTGGCTGCAACGGCGGGCGGTGTGGCTTTTCCGCGACCGTGATGGTGGCCTTCTGCGGGTTGGTGCGCAGCCGCCCCTTGGCCCCGTCCCCGATGAAGCCGCAATCGAGATCCTCGCCCTCGGCCAGCATCGCCTGCTCGACCAGCCGATACCAGCATTCGTCCGATGTCGCGTTGCGGGTCTCCCAGCCGCAGACGATCAGCCGGTCCTCGGCGCGGGTCAGCGCGACATAGAGCAGCCGGCGATATTCCTCCATCTGGCGGATGCGGGCCTCTTCCCGCGCAGCGGAGGCGACATCGTCGTCGCTGCCCCGGTTCGGCGACCAGAGCATCAGCCCCCCACTCGGGTCTTCACGCGTCCACAGCAGCGGCGGAATGTCCTGCGAGCGCGGCGTCGCCACTATATCGGGCAGGATGACGATGGGCGCCTGCAGGCCCTTGGCGCCATGCACGGTCATCACGCGCACCTCGTCGCGTCCGGCCTCCAGATCGCGCTTGATGTCGCCGCTGGCGGCCCGCAGCCAGGCGAGGAAACCCTGCAGGCTCGGCACATGCTCGCGCTCATAGAGCAGGGCGGTGGACAGGAACTCGTCAATCGGGTCGTCGGCCTCATAGCCCAGCCGCCCGATCAGCTTCTCCCTTCCTTTGCCCTGACCCAGAATCTCGGCATAAAGCTCGTAGGGCCGCACGAAATCGACGCGGGCCAGCAGCGCCGACAGCATGGAGGCGGCCTTCTGCGCCCAGGCCTGCGGGGCGGCCTGCAGCGCCGCCCACAGGCTGCCCCTTCGGTTCCAGGCGATCTCGAACAGCTGTTCCTCGGTGAGGCCGGCCAGCGGTCCCTTCAGCACCGTGGCCAGCGTCAGGTCATCCTCCGGCAGCAGCAGGAAATCGCCCAGCGCCATCAAATCCATGACCGCCATCTGCTCGGTCAGCACCATACGGTCGATGCCGGCCACCGGCACTTCCAACGCCTTCAGCTGGCGCACCAGCTCCTCGACGAAGCCGCCGCGCCGGCGCACCAGGACCAATATGTCGCCGGCCCGTACCTTGCGCCCCTTGGCCGGCAGATCCTCCGTGCCGATCCAGTCGGCGATGCGTTTTGCGATGATCCGGGCCAGCTTCCCTGACGGCGAATCGCCGGGGCGGACGACCACCGGCATTGGCCAGGGTTCCAGCGTCTGGCGCGGTTCCGGCGCGATCAGCGGCCACAGCTCGACCCGCCCGGCCTGCCCGTCGCGATAGACCAGATGCCGCAGCGCCTCGCCCGGCTCGATGACGCCGTGGCGGGCGGGATCGGCATTGAACACGCTGTCCACCAGCCCCAGCACCGACTGGGTCGAGCGGAAGGAGGTGGTGAGCCCGACCTCGGCCCAGTCCTTTCCGGCCAGGCCGGCGCGGTCACGGAAGGCGGCGCGCATGCGGATGAATTCCGCCCGTTCGGCGCGCTGGAAGCTGTAGATCGACTGCTTCACGTCGCCGACCGCGAAGATGGTGCGCACCTGTTCGCGTGCGCCCAGGCCGGCGAAGAATTCGTCGGTCAGCGCCTCGATCAGCTCCCATTGTTCCGGGTTGGTGTCCTGCGCCTCGTCGATCAGTACGTGATCGATGCCGCCATCGAGCTTGTAGAGTACCCAGGCGGCCACGCCCTCGCCGCCCTGCAGCAGGTCGCGGGTGGCGAGGATCAGATCGTCATAGTCCAGCAGCGCGCGCGCTTCCTTCACCCGTGCATAGAGGGCCAGCATCTCCGCCCCCAGCCGCAGCAGCGCCGCGGTGGAAGCCGCAACGCGCAGCGCGCGCAGCTTGCCATCGAGGCGGGTCAGCCGTTCGATCTCCTGCTCGAAGATGCCCGTTATGCCGGGGAAGCTGTCGATGACGGCCTTGGTGGCCAGCCGGCTGCGCACCTCCCCTTCCTTGGTGAAGAAGGCGAGGCGGTAATCGGCCAGACGCGCCGGCCGTTCGCCGGGGAGCGCCAGGAACTGGTCGATCAGCACCGCACGGTCCTTGTCGGTCTTGCTGCCCTCCGCCAGCGCCGCCATGGCGCGTTTCAGCCCGGCGCCGTCGAAGGCATCGTCGCGGCAGGCAGCGGCGATGGCCTGCTCCTCGGTCTCGCCGGGGGCGACGCCGACTTTCACCTGAATTGCCGCCACTAGCCCGTCCAGACCGCCATGCTTCGCCAGCAGCCGGGTGAGGCGCCCGCGTTCCCCGCTCAGCGCGTCCATCAGCGTGCCGAATGCCTCCTCGCCGGCACGCAGTGTGACCTGCGTCAGGGCATGGCCAAGGGCGGTATCCGCACCCTCGCGGGCTTTCGTCAGCATGTGGTCGCGGGCGGCCAGCAGCAGCTCGCGGGCAGTCTGCTCGTCCATCACCTCGAAATGCGGGGCGATGCCGGCCTCCAGCGGGAAACGCCGCAGCAGCGCCTGGCAGAAGGCATGGATGGTCTGGATCTTCAGCCCGCCCGGCGTATCGAGCACCTGCGCGAACAGCCGGCGCGCGCGGGTCATGGCGTCTGCATCCGGCGCGGTCCCGGTCAGTGCTGCCAGCCTGTCGGCGAGGTCGGCATCCGGCATGACCGCCCAGCCGGCCAGCACCCCGTTCAGCCGGTTCGCCATCTCCGCCGCCGCTGCCTTGGTGAAGGTGAGGCAGAGCAGCCGTTCCGGCCTGGTGCCACCCAGCAGCAGGCGCAGCACGCGATCGGTCAGCACCTTGGTCTTGCCGGTGCCGGCGGACGCGCCGACCCAGACCGAGGTTTCGGGGTGGGAGGCCTGGCGCTGCGCGTCAGCAGGGTTTGGGGCGGGGGTGGGCAGCACGCTGGTCATGCGCCATCCTCCCCGCCGGTGCCGGACCATTCCTTCACCCGGGAGAGGTGGAGATAGTCGCTGTAGCGCGGCGCGGAATCCGGGTCGGGCCGGGAGATATAGGGGGTAGCCGGGTCGTCATAAGCCTGGATCAGCCGCTCCAGCCCGTCGCGCGCGGCCTCGGTCACCGCCTCGATATCCTTCGCCGGGCGGGCGATCTCGCCGGGCGGTTCGCCGCCGGACAGCCGCCAGTAGGCCAGCTCCGACACCGCTGCGGCGGCAATGCCGGGGAAACCGCCGCGCCCGGCGATCAGTGCTTCCAGCGGCAATTGTGGTGCATGGCCGCTCTCCACCTCGGCGGGCCTTGGCGGCTGGCCGGTCTTGTAGTCGATCAGCGCCAGCGTGCCGTCTTTCAGACGGTCGATGCGGTCAGCCTTGGCCGACAGGGTGACATCGCCGCCGGCAAAGCCGGCCAGCGTGATCTCGCCGCGCAACTCGGTCTCGGTGCCGGCGAGGATCGCGCGGCGCTCTCCCTCCGCGCCAATAAACCAGCGTGCCAGCCGCACGAAGCGCGGCCACCAGAAGGCCCAGACGCCGGGCCGGTCGAGCGCCTCGGCGAAGACCTCCTGGCCGATGGCAAGCAGACGGTCCAGCGCGTCCGGTGGCAGGGCGCCGGGATATTCCTTCAGGAAGCGCTCCAGCGCCTTGTGGATGATGGTGCCGCGTTCGGCGGCGCCGGGGTCCTCGTCAATCGGGTCGAGCGCGCGCAGCCTAAGGATCTTCGCGGCATAGATGCCGTAGGGATCGCGCATCAGCGTCTCGATCTCGGTGACCGAGAATTTCCGCGGCCGCGCCACTAGCGGAGGGATTGGCGCCGGTCGCACAGCCGGGGCGATGACGGCGGGCCGGTCGATGGCGGCCCACCAGCCGCGCCACAGCGCCTCCTCCTGTCGCAGCGTCGGGGCCCTGTCGCCCAGCACCGTGTCCAGCCGCAGCAGCCAGCGCGAGGGCACGGTGGGGGCGCCCTCCTGCTTTTCGGCGCGGGTCAGGACGATCTCCGGTGCGCCAAAGGCCTGCGCAAAATCATGCGCCGACAGGCCGATCCGGTGCTCCGGTAGCGGCAGGCCGAAATCGCTCCGCATCGGGCGGCTCATCCACGGGTCGGAGCCGGCCTCGGGCGGCCAGACACCTTCGTTCAGCCCGCCCAGCACCAGCAGGTCGGCCTGCTGCAGTCGGGCTTCCAGCGGACCCCAGATCGACAGGCGTGGATGGCTGGACTGGCGTGGTCGCACCACCCGGCCCGCCAGCAGGCTGTCCAGCAGGGCAGGGTAGAGCGCCGGTTCGACCGTGCCCAGCACTGTCCCGGCCTCGCGCAAATCGGCCAGGAAGTTCGCCGCACTCTCGCCGGCCTCGCCGCGCCACAGCCTAACCGGCCCCGGCTCCTCATCGCTTGCCGCGAGATCCTCGGCAAAACGGCCATGCGCTTCCAGCAAATCGGCCAGAGGCACGGTGGGCAGGCCGGTCAGCGCCGCGAAGGGCGCCAGCATCGCCTCCAGCCGGTCGAGCCAGGGCAGCAGCACACTGCGCTCCCGGTCTAGGTCGCGGCCGGTGCGGTCCTGAAGCTCGGCCAGGCTGTGCAGCAGCGCCTGGCGCGTGCCGGCGATGCCTTCGGCCGGGCGCGGGCCGCGCAGCGCGTGCATTTCCAGCAGGCGCAGGCAGCGGCGGAAGTCACCGGTTCCCATGCCACCGGCGGCCAGCGGATGTTTCAGCGCCGCCAGCAGCGGCAGAGGCGCGGCGCGCTCCACCGCCAGCGCAGCAGTCAGCCGCAGGAACTCGCCGGGCGGGGTCTGGGCCAGCGGCACGCCGGCGGAATCGTCCACCGCGATGTCCCAGCGCGCCAGCTCGGCGGCGACCCGCCGGGCCAGCGCCCGGTCCGGCGTGACCAGAGCCGCCGTGCGTTCCGGCGTTTCCAGCGCGTGGCGCAGCAGCAGGGCGATGACGCCCGCCTCCTCCTGTGCGGTGGCGCAGTCGATGCGGCGGATACCGGCAAGGTCGGCGGCGGCGAAGGGTGCCGCATCCCGCCAGGCCTCGGTCGTGGCGGCGGGCCGCAGCGCCTCGGCGATCAGCCGGTCGCGGGCGGATGGTGCGGCTTCCGTCCAGCCGGCGACATCCTGCCGTTCGACGCCCAGATGGCGCAGCAACCGGGCGAGGTTGAATTGCGGGTGGCTTTCGTCGCCCTCGATCTCGCGCCAGGTGGCATCGTCGCTCAGCCGGTCGAGGCCGGGCAGCACCACCATGCCCTGCGGCAGGCCGGCGACCACTTCCAGCAGGTCACGCGTGGCCGGGATGCTGCCGGTGGTGCCGGCGGCGATCACTGGAAAATCCGGCGGGCTGGCGCGCCACAGCGCGCCCTGCGCCGTCAGCAGCGCATCGCGCCGCGCCGCCGGGTCCAGCGCGCCATGTTCCGCCAGCACTTGCGGCCAGGCCTCGGTGACGATGCGCAGGAAATCCAGCGTGATCTGCCAGTGCCGGGCATACTCCGCCGGCACCAGCCCGGCGAGGTCGTCGAACGACAGGCGCTCGGTCTGCACCTGATCCAGCAGCCGGGCCAGTTCAGCCGCCAGCCTTATCGCCTGGTCCGGGCGGCGCGGCCCATCCTCCAGCCGTTCGCCCAGCTTCAGGATCAGCCGCGAGAGCAGCAATTGCCGCCGTAAGCCGGGGATCGCTGGTGCGATGTCCGCGGCGGCACTCCCCGGCGCCTCCGCCTCGCCATGCAGTTCGATCTCGTCGGCATCCAGATCGCCCAGCGGCATCATGCGCGGCAGCAGCAGCGGCCTGCCGTCGGACAGCCTGAGGAAGGCCTCGCGCAGGGAGCGGCCGCCGCGCCGGGTCGGCACCAGGATCAGCATGCGCGACAGGGCCAGCGGGTCGCCGCCGGCCCGCGCCATCAGCCCGGCGGCCAGCGCGTCGGCGAAACCGGCACCGGCGGGAATGGAGAAGACGGAAGGCGCGGCCCCCGCCATCACACCATTTTCAGCGTATGGCCGGCGAGGAAGGCTTCCTCGGTGGCGGGAATATCCTCCGGGGTGCTGACATGGTACCACATGCCGTCATGCACCATGCCGTGCAGTCGCCCCGCCTCGGCGGCCTTGTCGTAGAGCAGGTTCAGCGAGAATGGACCGTCCGGCGCACCCTCGAACAGGCGCGGATGCAGCATCTGCACCCCCATATAGGCGAAGGGCACGACCTCCTGCTCCTTGCGGCGGCGGATGCCTGTATCGGGATGCAGGTAGAAATCGCCGGGGCCGCGATAGCCCAGCGCGCCATGGGTCGGGAACAACATCAGCAGCGCGTCCATGCTGTCATCGTCCCAGAGTTCGGCCAGCCTTTCCAGCGCCGGGGACAGCCCGTTCAGCCACAGGCTGTCGCCATTGGCAACGATGAAGGGTGTGTCACCGAAATGCGGCAGGGCACACTTCACGCCGCCGCCGGTATCCAGCAGTTCCGCCTCGCGGGAAATCTCGATGCGTGGGTTGTTGCGCTTTGCCAGATGCGATTCCAGCACCTCGGCCTGCCACCAGCTGTTCACCACGACGGTTTCGATACCGGCTTCCTCCATCCGGTCCAGTGCGTAGTCGATCAGCGGCTTGCCGGCGACCTCCACCAGCGGCTTCGGCAGGCTCTCGGTGATCGGCCGCATCCGGCGGCCCTCGCCGGCGGCCAGAATCATCCCAGTCTTCGGCGCGGATTGAGGCGTCTTCATGCCGGCGTCTCCGGTGTCGTGCGGATATCGGGCGGGATCGCGGACTCCAGCCAGGCGGCGAGCGGCGCCAGGGCCGGATGGTCGAGATCGCGGGCGATCAGCCGCCACAGGCGGGGAATGTGGGTGAGGTAGCGATGCTTGCCGTCGCGCCGCGACAGGCGGGTGAAGATGCCAACGATCTTCATGCTGCGCTGCGCCCCCATGATCCGGCAGGACAGGTCCAGCGCCGCCGGGTCGATCTCCGGGAAGGCGGCGGCGTAGCGCGCCAGCATCGCGGCGGCAAGTGCGGGCGCCACGTCGCGCCGGGCATCCTCCAGCAGCGAGACCAGGTCGTAGGTCACCGGCCCGATCACCGCGTCCTGGAAGTCGAGCAGCCCCAGCCCCTGCGGCCCGCCGCCCGGCTGTGTGCCCGGCAGCAGCATGAGGTTATCGACATGGTAGTCGCGTAGCACCAGCGTCTGCGGCACCTGCCGGGCCTGCGCCAGCAGCGGCGTCAGCGCCCCTGTCAGGCCGGCGCGGGCTGTCTCGATATCTGCGCCAGGGGCAACCGCCGGCAGGTACCAGTCGGTCAGCAAATGCGCTTCGCGCAGGAACAGCGCATCGTCATAGGCGGGCAGGGGGATGGATGCTGCGTCGGCATGGCGATGCAGCCCGATCAGCAGGTCCAGCGCGTCGCGATAGAGCGGCTGCTCCGGCGCGCCGGCCGCCAGTGCGCGGGTGAAGGTGGTATCGCCGAAATCCTCCAGCAGCAGCAGGCCGGCCTGTTCGTCGCGGGCCAGAATGCGCGGTGCGCGCTGGCCGAGGTGCAGCAGATGCTCGGCCACGGCGAGGAAGGGGCGGACATCCTCCATCGGCGGCGGGGCGTCCATCAGCATGGCACTCTCGCCGCCGCGCGTAAGGCGGGCATAGCGCCGGAAGGAGGCATCGCCCGGCAGCCAGAAGACGTCCGCATCCTGCCAGCCGGCGCGGGCGAAAAAGGCCGAAATCAGGCCGGCGCGGGAGATGTCCTGAACAGAAGTCACAGGCTCAGTCCTTTCAACCGTTCCGGCCAGTCGCCGCCGCCGGAGAGCGTGGCGCGCCTTCCCTCTGCGACATGCGACAAAGCGATCTCCAGCCGGCGGGCAGGCAGGTAGGGGCCCAGCCGTTCCGGCCATTCGATCAGCGAGACGGCGTCGGCGAAGGCATCCTCGATACCCAACTCGAAGGCCTCCTCCGGGTCTTCCAGCCGGTACAGGTCGAAATGCCAGAGCGACAGCGGCACCGCCCCATCCTCATAGGTCTGGACCAGCGTGAAGGTCGGGCTGGGTACCTCGGTATTCCCGCCGAACAGGGCGCGGATCAGGCCGCGCGCCAGCTCCGTCTTGCCGGCGCCCAGATCGCCCAGTAGCGCCACCACGTCGCCGGTCTTCAGGCGAGGTGCCAGGGCCGCGCCTAGCGCCTGCGTCGCCGCAGCATCGGGCAAGTCGAACCGGGCGATGAGGGGGGCGGTATCGGGCACGCTTCTGTGGGTCCCTGCGACACGGATCATCGGTTCCGGTTGTAGCGATGCGGGACTCGATAGGCAACGGCGCGATATGCCCCTTATCCGCCCGGGGTTGATATGCCGGGCGGCCCCGGCCATCTTTAGCGCCGCATTCCCGTGAGCAAAGATTCGAACGCCATGAGCACTCCTCACAAGACCGATGTTGTCATCATCGGCGCCGGGCCGGTTGGCCTGTTCGCCGTTTTCCAATGCGGCATGTTGGGGTTCCGCTGCCATGTCGTTGATGCGCTGGGCGAGGTTGGCGGGCAATGCGTGGCGCTCTACCCGGAAAAGCCCATCTACGACATTCCCGGATACCCCACCATCGACGCGGCGGACCTGATCGTGAAGCTGGAACAGCAGGCTGCACCCTTCGCGCCGGTCTTCCATCTGGGCGAGGAGGCGACAGGCCTGAAGCGGCTGCCCGATGGCGGCTGGCGGCTAACCACCTCCGCCGGGACGGTGATCGAGGCGGGCGCTGTCATCATCGCGGCGGGCGCGGGCGCTTTCGGGCCGAACCGGCCGCCGATTCCGGGCATCGAGGCCTATGAGGGAAGCTCGGTGCATTACATGGTGAAGCGGCGCGAGGATTTCCGCGGCAAGCGTGTGGTCATCGCCGGCGGCGGCGATTCCGCCGTGGACTGGGCGCTGTCGCTGTCCGATATCGCGAAGGTCATGGTGGTGCACCGGCGGCCGAAATTCCGCGCCGCCTTCGAGAATGTCTGCCGGCTGGAACAGCTGCATGCCGAAGGCGTGCTGGAGCTGGTCGTGCCCTATCAGCTGCAGGGGCTTGAAGGGGCGGACGGCCAGATCACGGCGGTCAATGTCGCCACGCTGGAAGGCACGGTGCGGCGGCTGGAGGCGGACGCGCTGCTGGCCTTCTTCGGCTTGTCCACCGATCTGGGGCCGATTGCGCAATGGCACCTTGAACTGGAGCGGAACCACCTCGTCGTCGATCCGGCCAGCATGGCGACCAGCCAGCCCGGCATCTTCGCCATCGGCGATGTGAATGCCTATCCCGGCAAGCTGAAGCTGATCCTCACCGGCTTTGCCGAGGCGGCGCTGTCGGCGCATGCCATCCATCCGATCCTGCGTCCCGACACGGCGCTGCATTTCGAATATTCGACGACGCGCGGTGTGCCCGGGGGCGCGCCCGGGAGCGTTCCCGCCTAACCGGCGGTCTGCCCCTGCGGTAACGGCTTGTCGCCGGGCAGGCGGACGGTGACCACCGTGCCCTGATCAACCTCGGAGGTCAGGCCGATCTGGCCGCCATGCAGCTCGATCAGGCTCTTCACCAGCGACAGGCCGAGGCCCGCGCCGGTGTCACGCTGGTTCCGGCCGCGCTCGAACTTGCCGAACACGCGCTCCTGGTCTCGGGCGGCGATGCCGACGCCGGTGTCGGCGACGGACAGCAGCAGCGCATCCTCCTCGCGCCGCGCCTCGATCCGCACACTGCCCCCGGCGGGCGTGAATTTCTGCGCATTGCTGACGATGTTGAACATGGCCTGCTTCAGTCGCCGTCCGTCGGCCCGCACGGTGCCGATGCCGTCCGGGCACTCCAGCGCCATCTGCACGCCACGCGTGCGTGCGGCCTCCGTGCTGAGCGTCATCAGCGAGTCCAGCATCTCACGGACATCGACCTCCTCCAGCTCCAGCGTCATGTAGCCGGCCTCGATGCTGGCGAGATCGAGAATGTCGTTCACCAGCGAGATCAGCCGCTGCGATGAGGACAGGATGGCCTGGCTGTATTCGCGCTGGCGGTCGTTCAGCGGCCCGAAATAGCCCTGGTCGAGGATTTCCGAGAAGCCGACGATGGCGTTCAGCGGCGTGCGCAGCTCGTAGGAGACATTGGCGACAAACTCGTTCTTCAGCCGGTCAGCCTCTTCCAGCGCCTCGTTGCGTTCCAGCAGGGCGCGTTCGACGCGGTAGGAATCGGTCACGTCGAGGTAGGAGAACAGCGTCGCCCCGTCAGGCAGCGGCACATGGGCATAGTCGATGGCCGTGCCGTCCGCCCGGATCAGCCGCTCGGTCCAGCTGCGCCGCTCGCCCAGCCGTTCGATTTCCCGGCCCCTGTAGGCCTCCCAGGACTCGAAGCTGTGCAGCGGCCGGGTCATTTCCAGGAAATCGGCATAATGCGGCTGCTGGTCCAGCTGATCGGCCGGCAGCTGCCAGATCCGGGCATAGGCCGGGTTCCACAGTTTCAGCCGGGCATCACCGCCATAGACGGCAATGCCTTCGTAGAGATTGTCCAGCGTCTCGCGCTGGACGGCGTTCAGCGTGTTGAAGTTGCGTTCCAGCGCCAGCCGGTCGGTCACATCCTCGTCGGCGAACACCAGCCCGCCGAACGGGTGCGGCGCGGTCACCCGCCGGATGGTGCGCTCGTCCGGCAGGTGCAGCAGCTCCTCCTCGGGGTCGAGCAGCGAGGTGATGCGGCGTTCGATGGCGCGCACCATGGCCTTGAAGTCGGTCACTTCCGGCAGCCAGCGGCGCTCTCGCAGCGCGTCCATCACCTCGGCGATGGAGGGCTCGCCGGACAGAAAGCGCTCTTCCAGCCCCCACAGGCTGGCATAGGCGGCATTGAAGAATTTCAGCCGCTTGTCGGGGCCGAAGATGCTGATCGCGACCTGCAGGTTCTCCAGCACCGCGTCATGGGCGGCGATGTGGCGCTCCAGCTCGGACTGGGCATTGTCCAGCGCGCTGGCGTCGGTCAGGTAGCCAGCGCTGCCAGCGCCGTCCTCGCGCGGCAATTCGCTGAATTCCAGAAGGGCGCGCTGCTCTCCGGTGGCAACATAGCGGCTGGCCGATTGCGGGTGCCCGCTGCGTATCGCCCGGCGCACCAGATCCGCGCCGGTATCACTTGCCGACGGGCCGCCGATTTCCAGATCCTCGCCGCCGCCGGAGGCTTCCTGCAGCGTGCGATAGGCCGGATTGGCCCAGACGATGCGTCCCGCCGCATCGCGCCGCCAGAGTGGGATCGGTACGGCCTCGGCGACAGCGGCCACATCGGCGGCGTCCCGCAGGCCGGACAGCGTCTGGTGCAGCCGGAAATACCGCCAGCCCAGCAGCAACAGGGCCAGCAGAAGAATGCCGGCTATGAACCATGGCAACAGGGTCATGCCGGCACTCTAAAGGATGTTCCGGGCTTAGGGAATCGCCCGCGGATGACGATACCGCATGGATTTATGCGGCGGCGCGCACTCCGGCGGCGCGGACCTTCTCCGGCACATGGCTTTCGAACTGCTTGAAATTGGCCTCGAAGCGACCGCGCAGATCGTGCGCTGTGCTGTCATAGGCCCCCTTGTCCGCCCAGGTCTGGCGCGGGTCGAGCACGTCCGTCGGCACGTCCGGGCAGTTCTCCGGCACCAGCAGGCCGAAATTCGGGTCCTGCCGGACGCCGGACTGGGCCAGCGTGCCGTTCAGCGCGGCCGCCACCATGGCGCGGGTATAGGCGATTTTCATGCGCTCGCCGACGCCGGCCTTGCCGCCGCTCCAGCCGGTGTTCACCAGCCAGCATTTTGCGCCGTGCCTGGCGATACGGTCGCGCAGCATCTCGGCATAGACGATCGGGTGGCGCGGCATGAAGGGCGCGCCGAAGCAGGTGGAGAAGGTGGCCTGCGGCTCGCTGCCCAGCCCCTTCTCGGTGCCGGCGACGCGCGCGGTATAGCCGGACAGGAAGTGATACATCGCCTGTTCCGGCGTCAGCTGGCTGATCGGCGGCAGCACGCCGAAGGCATCAGCAGTCAGCATGACCACATTGTCGGGATGCCCGCCGGTGCCGTCCAGGCTCATGTTCGGGATGAACTCGATGGGGTAGGAGGCGCGGGTATTCTCGGTCAGGCTGGCATCGTTCAGGTCGAGATGCCGGGTCTCCGGGTCGAACACCACATTCTCCAGGATGGTGCCGAAACGCTCCGTGGTGGCGTAGATCTCCGGCTCCGCCTCGCGCGACAGGCGGATCACCTTGGCGTAGCAGCCGCCCTCGAAATTGAACACGCCATTGTCCGACCAGCCATGCTCGTCATCGCCGATCAGGGTGCGGGTGGAATCCGCCGACAGGGTGGTCTTGCCCGTGCCCGACAGGCCGAAGAAGATCGCCACATCACCGCGCTGGCCGATATTGGCCGAACAATGCATCGGCAGCACGCCGCGCGCCGGCAGCAGGTAGTTCAGCAGGGTGAAGACCGACTTCTTGATCTCGCCGGCGTAGGAGGTGCCGCCGATCAGCACGATCCGCTTCGCCATATCGACCAGGATGAAGGTCTCCGAGGCAAGGCCGTCGGCAGCGCCGCGGCCCATCAGGTTCGGCACGTTCAGGATGGTGAATTGCGGCTCGAAATGGGCCAGCTCCTCGCGCTTCGGCTGGATGAACATGTTGCGCGCGAACAGATTGTGCCAGGCGGTCTCGGTGATGACCCGGACCGGCAGCCGGTAGGCTGGATCGGCCCCGGCGAAGCAATCCTGCACGAACACCTCGCGGTTCTGCAGATAGGCCAGCGCCCGGCCCAGCATGATGTCGAACCGTGCCTGGTCGATCGGCTTGTTCACCTCGCCCCAGTTGATATCGCCGCGTGAGCCCGGCTCATCGACGAAGAACTTGTCCTTGGGCGCGCGGCCAGTGTGCTTGCCGGTGTTGGTGATCAGTGCGCCGCCAGCACCCAGCACGGCCTCGCCGCGCCGGATCGCCGCTTCGTAGAGCGCAGCCGTTGCAAGGTTCCAGTGGGCGGCCTTCAGGTTCACGAGGTCGTGGGTGTCGAGGCCATGCTTGCTGGCCGGGGTGCCGGTGATCTGCACGGTGGGTTTCCTCCGGTTATTTTTATCGCGTGACCTTTAACGGCCATCGCTTATGGGCGTTTCATGAGAGATAGCGGGGCCGCGCATCGGCTGGCAACCATATTGTATGCAGCGGCTGATATATGCCCGCTCAGGTGGCGCGCGCCCGCTTCACCAGCCGCACCAGGGCCGCGCGGGCGCGTTCCGCATCGCTGGGCGCGTTTTCGCCGAAAGCCGCGAAATCCAGCCGGTCGACAGCGCCGCCGCTCCTGATGTCGATGCCTTCCGGGTCGATGCCGGTCATCCGCCAGCCTGTACCATCGAGGCCGAGCAGCTTGGCTGCATAGAGGTCCAGCGCGTCGGCATGGTCCTCGTTCATGTGCGCAACGATCTCCGCCTCGGCGGCCGCGAGGGCGGCGTGCGGCGCGGCATCGAACAGCAGTTCGTCCGCCTCGATCCAGTGGATGCGGCCGAATCCGGCGACCAGATGGGCGCGCGCCACCTCCATGCGGTAGAGGTTGAAATCCTTGAACCCGGCATAGAAGGCGGCCGAGGGGTGGCGGGCGACATAGCGCGCCAGCAGGGTCTCGTCCGCAAGCGGCGTGACGTGCCCCTGCAAGGTGACGCGCGCGCCGGTCAGCGGTTCGTCGAGGCCGGTCGTGCCATCGATCAGCAGCGAGGCGCGCGGATCTCCCTTCAGATTCTTGGTATGGTCCGCCAGGTCGGAGAGCAGCAGCAGGGGACAGGCCGCATGGTCCGTCGCCAGCAGCACCAGCGAGGCATAGGGCCAGCCCTCCGCGCCATTCAGCGCAGTTCCGAGGACGGCGCGGTCACAGGACCGCACCAGCCGCCGGGCGGTGTCGCCCGGCGTTTCGGTCGTGTTGTCAGTGGGTGTGGCTCTTGCCATGACCCGCCTTGCTGCCATCGGCGCCGATCGGCATCACCTCGGCCGTCACCTTCACCTTGCCGGCATTGCTGTAGGTCAGCACCAGCTCGAACGTCTCGCCGGGGACCAGCTGTTTCTTCAGGCCCATCAGCATGATGTGCAGGCCGCCCGGCTGGAAGACGACCGGCGTGCCCGGCTCGACATCCACGCCACCCTCGACCTGGCGCATGCGCATCACGCCGTTTTCCATCAGGTGGGTGTGAATCTCGACGCGCGCGGCCACATCGGAGGCAGCATCGATCAGCCGGTCCGCCTTCGCCGTGTCGTTGGTCAGGGTCATGTAGGCTGCACCGTTCTTGGCGCCGGGCGGGGTCGCGCGCGCCCAGACATTGGTGGCTTCGACATGCTTGTCATGGGCAACCGCCAGCGGCGCGGCCGCGATCAGGGCGAGGGCGAAAATCATAAAACCGGGAAGGAAACGCATGGGGCACCTTTGAGCGTGTTGTCGTCAGCTATTGAGCAAGATTGCCGAAAGCTCTCATCCCGGCAATCGGTCAAAGCGCCGCATCGGGGAAGGTTTATTTAAAATGCCTTCTGGTAACTTTATGCGGCATTGCCTAAATCCGGTCATTATTATTGCGCAAAAGGCAGGACGCCGGACCGCTATCCCAGTATGGTTTGGCTCAATGCAGTTCGTACCGGAATGGTCCGGTACGCGCGTGACCTTGGCAGCGCGCATCGAATAGGGGAATGCGACAGTGGCTCAAACGATTGCCCTGGTCGATGACGACCAGAATATCCTGACTTCGGTCCAGATGTCCCTGGAGGCCGAGGGGTTTGACGTACGCACCTATGCGGATGGCGAGGAGGCGTTGCTGGGTATCAGCCAGCGCCCGGTCGATCTTGCCGTTCTCGACATCAAGATGCCCCGCATGGATGGCATGGAACTGCTGTCCAAGCTGCGCAAGAAGACGGCGATGCCGGTCATCTTCCTGACCTCGAAGGATGATGAGGTGGATGAGGTGCTGGGCCTGCGCATGGGGGCCGACGACTACATCACCAAGCCGTTCTCGCAACGCCTGCTGATCGAGCGCATCCGCGCCCTGCTGCGCCGCCAGGAGCTGGCGCAGGATACCGGCGAGCAGAGCAAGGAGAATGTGATCGTGCGCGGCGAGCTGGTGCTCGACCCGCGCCGCCACATGTGCACCTGGAAGGGCGACCCGGTCAATCTGACGGTGACGGAGTTCCTGATCCTGAAGGCGCTGTCGCAGCGCCCCGGCCATGTGAAGAGCCGCGATCAGCTGATGGACGCGGCCTATGGCGAATCGATCTATGTCGATGACCGCACCATCGACAGCCACATCAAACGCCTGCGCAAGAAGTTCAAGGTGGTGGACGACGATTTCCAGGAGATCGAGACGCTGTATGGCGTTGGCTACCGGTACCGTGAAGGCTGAATCCCGGCGATGCGGGCGGAGATGTGGGCCGGTAGTAGGGCGGCAGGCGGACCAGGCCGATGACGACACATGCAGCGGCGGATGAGGTGCCGGAGGAAAAGGCGCAGCAGGAGCAGATAGCCTCGCGGCGGCCCGGCACAGATGATCTGTCGGTCGCGGAGGTGGCGACGCGGCTGCGCCGCCGCCGGAAATGGCTGGTCTCGCCGCTGACCCTGCGCATCATGGCGATCAACCTGCTGGCCCTGGCGATGCTGGTGGGCGGCGTGCTCTATGTGGATGAATATCGCCGCAGCCTGATCGTCGCCGAATTACAGAATATGCGGTTGCAGGCCGAGCTGCTGGCCGGCGCGCTGGGCGCCAGCATCGTGCAGAATGTCGGTGACGATTCCGTCGTCATGTCGCCCGATCTGGCACGCCAGCTGGTCCGGCGGTTCGAGCCGCCGCCCGGCGTTCGCATACGCGTCTTCCTGCCGACCGGCGAGATGGCGGCCGACAGCCGGATGCTGCGCGGGCCTTATGGTGTGGTGCAGATCGAGCCGCTGCCACCGATTGGCGCGCGCCCCAGCCTGGGCGAGCAGGCGCTGAACGCGGTGTATGACTGGATCGTCGGCTGGCTGCCGTCGGACGAGCGGCTGCCGCCCTATCTGGAAGCGCCGCTGCAGACCGCCCCCGACTATCCGGAGGTAGTGGAGGCGCTGCAGGGTGAGGCCGCCTATGCCCGCCGACGCCTGCCCGACGGGCGCATGCATCTATCGGTGGCGGTGCCGGTGCAGAGCTATCGCCAGGTGCTTGGCGCGCTGGTCATCAGCGGTACCGACAAGGGCATTGAAGAGAATATCCGGGCGGTCCGGCTGGACATCATGAAGGTGTTCGCGCTGGTGTTCGCCGTGACGGCCCTCTTGTCCTTCTATCTGGCGCGCACCATCACGCGGCCCATCGAGCGGCTGGCGGCTGCGGCCGAACGGCTGCGGCTCGGCATGAACCGGCAGCACAAGATCCCGGACTTCCGCAAGCGCCGCGACGAGATCGGCGAGCTGTCCGGCACGCTGATCGCCATGACCGACGCGCTGTGGCAGCGGCTGGACGCCATCGAGCGCTTCGCCGCCGACGTGTCGCACGAGATCAAGAATCCGCTGACCAGCCTGCGCAGCGCGGTGGAAACCGCCTCGCGAGTGAAGGATGCCGAGCGGCAGCAGAAGCTGATGGCGGTCATCCTGGACGATGTGAAGCGGCTGGACCGGCTGATCTCCGACATCTCCGACGCCTCGCGTCTCGATTCCGAACTGTCCCGGGCCGACATGGAAACGGTGGATGTCGGTGTCATGCTGAGCACGCTGGTCGGCATCTATACCGCCGTGCCGAAGGAGGATGGCCCGCGCTTCAAGGTCAAGGTTCCATCTGGCGACAAGCTGCTGGTGAAGGGGCTGGAATCCCGGCTGGGGCAGGTGGTGCGCAACCTCGTCACCAACGCCATCAGCTTCTCCCCGCCCGGCGGCATGATCGCGGTCAGCGGCAGCCGGCAGGGCAATAATGTGGTGTTCACGGTCGAGGATGAGGGGCCGGGTATTCCGGAGAACAAGCTGGGCGACATCTTCAACCGTTTCTACACGGAACGGCCGAAGGGCGAGCGGTTCGGCACCCATTCCGGCCTTGGCCTGTCGATCTCCAAGCAGATCGTGGACGCCCATGGCGGCACGATCACGGCGGAGAACCGCAAGGATGCGGACGGCAAGGTGCTGGGTGCCCGCTTCACCGTGCGGCTGCCCAAGCAGTAATCTCATGCTGGTCCACGCCACGACCATCGTCCTTGGTGGCCGCGCCGTCCTGCTGTGCGGCGCGCCCGGCAGCGGCAAGTCCGATCTGGCACTGCGCGCCATCGATGCCGGTGCGGTGTTGCTGGCTGACGATCAGACCGCGCTTTCCGCCGAACGGGGAAGTCTGGTCGCGCGCTGCCCGGAGACAATACGCGGGCGGCTGGAGGTGCGCGGCCTCGGCATCGTCGATCTGCCCTGGCGCGACGCGGTGCCAGTCGGGCTCGCGGTCGATCTGGTGCCGCCGGAGGCGGTGGAGCGGTTGCCGGGCGCGGCGGAGCAGAGCTGGCTAGGCATTTCCATACCGCTGCTGCGGCTGGCGCCTTTCGAGGCGTCCTCGGTGGTTAAGCTTCGGCTTGCGGTGGCGCGCCTGAAGGGCGAATAATGCTCGGCTCATGAGCGATCTGGCCCCCTTTCCCGCTGCGGCGGATGCGATCACCGACCGGGTTGTCCTGGTGACGGGCCTGTCCGGCGCTGGCCGCACGGCCTGCCTGAAGGCGCTGGAGGATATCGGCTACGAGGCCATCGACAATCTTCCCATCGGCCTGCTGCAGCTGCTGCTGGACGGGGCGGGGGAGCCGGGTGGCATCCGCCGGCCGCTGGCTATCGGCGTGGATATCCGGACCCGCGACTTCGAGGCGGACCGGCTGGCCGCGCTGATCGATGCGGCGCACGGTGCGGCCCTCGGGCGGTGTACGCGCGACATAAGGCTGCTGTTCCTCGATTGCGATGACGAGGTGCTGGCCCGGCGTTTCACCGAGACACGGCGCCGCCATCCGCTGGCCGCCGACCGGCCGGTGATGGATGGCATAAGGCTGGAGCGCCAGCGCATCGCGCCGCTGAAGGAGCGCGCCGACCAGGTGATCGACACCAGCGCGCTGGCGCCGGGCGATTTGCGCCGCCGGCTGTGGACGGAATATGCGCTCGACCCGCGCCATGGCGTGACGCTGACCGTACTGTCCTTCTCCTACCGCGAGGGGTTGCCACGCGAGGCGGACCTGGTGTTCGATGTGCGCTTCCTGAAGAATCCGCATTATGACGCGGCGCTCAGGCCGCTCGACGGGCGCGCGCCGGCAGTGGCGCGCTATGTCGAGGGGGATGCCGGGTTCCCTCCTTTCTTCGAACGGCTGACGGCGATGCTGGAACCGCTCTTGCCGCGCTACTACGAAGAGGGCAAAAGCTATCTGACGATCGCGCTGGGTTGCACTGGCGGCCGGCACCGGTCGGTCTATGTCGCCGAGAGGCTGGCGGCATGGCTGCGCGAGGCGGGGCAGCAGGTAATCCTGGTGCATCGCGACATGGAAAAGTGGGAGAGCCGCCAGAAGAGCGGCCTTTCGACGGGTGAGGCACAAACAAGCGAAAAGGAAAGCCCATGATTGGCATGGTGCTCGTGACCCACGGCCGACTGGCCGTCGAATTCATCGCCGCGCTGGAACATGTGGTCGGCAAGCAGCAGCAGGTGGCCGCTGTCTGCATCGGGCCGGATGACGACATGGAGCAGCGCCGGCAGGAGATCCTCGACAAGGTCGGCGAGGTCGATGGCGGGTCCGGCGTGGTGGTGCTGACCGACATGTTCGGTGGCACGCCGTCCAACCTTGCCATCTCGATCATCGACAAGGCGCGGATCGAGGTGATCGCCGGCGTGAACCTGCCGATGCTGATCAAGCTGGCCAGCGTGCGCGGCACGGAAAACCTGGCCAAGGCCGTGGAAAGCGCGCAGGAGGCAGGCTGCAAGTACATCAATGTCGCCTCCAAGCTGCTGGCCGGGGAAATTTCGTGAGTGCAGACGAGGCGCTGCACCGCAGCGTGACCATCGTGAACAAGCGCGGCCTGCACGCCCGCGCCGCCGCCAAATTCGTGAAGCTGAGCGAGACCTTCGACGCCGATATCCGCGTCGCCAAGGGCGGGGTGGAAGTGTCGGGCCTGTCGATCATGGGGCTGATGATGCTGGCCGCCGCGCCGGGCTGCAGCATCGCGATCACCACCAGCGGCCCGGATGCCGCCACGGCGATGGCGGCGCTCGAACAACTCGTCGCCGACAAGTTCGGCGAGGAGTAACGTTTTCATAACCATATAAAGATATCTTTATCCTTGCTGCGACGCCGGGCCTCTGCTATAGCCCGGCGCGACAGCATATTTCCGACTTTTTCGCCCTTTTAGGAGACAGCCGCGATGGGTTCCTTCACCGACTATAAAGTCGCCGATATCAAGCTGGCCGATTGGGGCCGCCGCGAGATCAACATCGCCGAGACCGAGATGCCCGGCCTGATGGCGCTGCGCGAGGAATACGGCAACGCCAAGCCGCTGGCTGGTGCCCGCATCGTCGGCTGCCTGCACATGACGATCCAGACCGCCGTGCTGATCGAGACGCTGACCCATCTGGGCGCCTCCATCCGCTGGTCGTCCTGCAACATCTATTCGACCCAGGATCAGGCTGCCGCGGCCATCGCCGCCGCCGGCATCCCGGTCTTTGCCTGGAAGGGCGAGACCGAGGAGGAGTTCTGGTGGTGTATCGAGCAGACCGTGAAGGGCCCGGATGGCTGGACCCCGAACATGATCCTCGACGATGGCGGCGACCTGACCGTGCTGATGCACGACAAGTATCCCGAAATGCTGAAGGATGTGCGCGGCCTGTCGGAGGAGACCACGACCGGCGTGCACCGCCTGTATGAGATGCAGAAGAAGGGCACGCTGAAGGTTCCGGCCATCAACGTGAATGACAGCGTCACCAAGTCGAAGTTCGACAATCTCTATGGTTGCCGCGAGAGCCTGGTGGACGGCATCCGCCGCGCCACCGACGTGATGATGTCGGGCAAGGTTGCCGTGGTCTGCGGCTATGGCGATGTCGGCAAGGGCTCGGCCGCCAGCCTGCGCAACGCCGGCGCCCGCGTCATGGTCACCGAGATCGACCCGATCTGTGCCCTGCAGGCGGCGATGGAAGGCTATCAGGTCGTGACGATGGAGGATGCTGCCCCGCAGGCCGACATCTTCGTCACCGCGACCGGCAACAAGGACGTCATCACGCTGGACCATATGCGCCAGATGAAGGATCGGGCCATCGTCTGCAATATCGGCCATTTCGACACCGAGATTCAGATCGGCGCCCTGTCCAACTACAAGTGGGAAGAGGTGAAGCCGCAGGTCGATGAGGTGGTCTTCCCCGATGGCAAGCGTCTGATCGTGCTGTCCAAGGGCCGGCTCGTGAATCTGGGCAATGCCACGGGCCATCCCAGCTTCGTGATGAGCGCCTCCTTCACCAACCAAGTGCTGGCGCAGCTGGAGCTGTGGAAGAACCACGCGAACTACGAGCGCAAGGTCTATGTACTGCCGAAGCACCTGGACGAGAAGGTGGCCGCGCTGCACCTCGCCAAGGTTGGTGCGAAGCTGACCAAGCTGAGCGCCGATCAGGCCGCCTATATCGGCGTCGAGGACAAGGGCCCGTTCAAGCCGGACCAGTATCGCTACTGATCCTGGCGAAGGGGACAAAGGAGGGCCGGCTCACAGCCGGCCCTTCGTCTTTTGGGCATCAGTGCAGGCTGAGGCTCACATTGGCGTGGCGCAGCGAGCCCGGCGTGATGAGCCTGGCCGATCCGACCGTGACCGAGTGCAGCTTGCCGTCCAGCTTGCCCTGCCAGAAATCCAGGAAGCGCCGCAGCACCGGGTAGGATGGGGCCATGTCATATTCCTGCCAGATGAAGCTTTGCAGCAGCCCCGGATGGTCGGGCAGGTGATACAGGATCTCGGCGGTGGTCAGGCGGTAGCCATCAAGCTGTCGGATCAGTCCGCTCATCGGCAAAAGTCTCCCGTGTCGCTGGAAAAAGTTTGCGGAAAAATTTGCGTCCCTGTCGTTTTTCTGTAACTGTGCCGCCGGCTTGTGGCGTCGGCAATAAAAATGTTGTAAATCAATAACTTGTTAGCAGGCCGCCGAGAGTGCTAACAGTTCCAGGCCCCACCCACGAAGCGCTTGCGCAGAATCCGCACCGACTCATTCCATTGCGCGCCTTGACAGGGAAAATTCACTTTCCTATGTGTCTGGCACTCATCGGGGGAGAGTGCTAACGGGGCCTGTGTGCCCGGTTCCTTCCCTCCGGGAGCTGCAAATTCAGTCATTTCCACGCGGCACCAATGCCCGCGTGTCATTGAGGAGGGCTACCCATATGAAGTTTCGGCCTCTGCACGATCGCGTGCTGGTCCGTCGGCTGGAGTCCGAGGAGAAGACCGCCGGCGGTATCATCATTCCGGACACCGCCAAGGAAAAGCCGATGGAAGGCGAAGTGATCGCCGTCGGCCCGGGCGCCAAGAATGAGCAGGGTGTTGTCAGCCCGCTGGATGTGAAGGCGGGTGACCGCGTGCTGTTCGGCAAGTGGTCCGGCACCGAGGTGAAGGTCGACGGCCAGGAGCTGTTGATCATGAAGGAAAGCGACATCATGGGCGTCATCGAAGGCGCCGCGAAGGGCAAGAAGGCCGCCTGAGGCGCCTCTCCCGGTCGCTCAATCCAATCCAATTGAAGGAAGACATACATGGCTGCCAAGGAAGTTAAGTTCAGCAGCGAAGCCCGCACCAAGATGCTGCGCGGCGTCGATATTCTGGCTGATGCAGTGAAGGTCACGCTGGGTCCGAAGGGCCGCAACGTCGTGATCGAGAAGTCGTTCGGTGCGCCGCGCATCACCAAGGACGGCGTCTCCGTCGCCAAGGAGATCGAGCTGTCGGACAAGTTCGAGAACATGGGCGCCCAGATGGTGCGCGAAGTGGCCTCGAAGACCAACGACGTCGCCGGTGACGGCACCACCACCGCCACCGTGCTGGCCCAGGCCATCGTGCGCGAGGGCAACAAGTCGGTTGCCGCCGGCATGAACCCGATGGACCTGAAGCGCGGCATCGACCTCGCCGTCGCCGCCGTCGTCGAGGACCTGAAGAAGCGCTCCAAGAAGATCGCCACCTCCGCCGAGGTTGCCCAGGTCGGCACCATCTCGGCCAATGGCGAGCGCGAGATCGGCGAGATGATCGCCAAGGCGATGGAGAAGGTCGGCAACGAGGGTGTGATCACCGTCGAAGAGGCGAAGAGCCTGGAGACCGAGCTGGAAGTCGTCGAGGGCATGCAGTTCGACCGCGGCTACCTGTCGCCGTACTTCGTCACCAACGCCGACAAGATGAACGCCGAGCTGGAGAGCCCGTTCATCCTGCTGCATGAGAAGAAGCTGTCCAGCCTGCAGCCGATGCTGCCGGTGCTGGAGGCTGTCGTGCAGTCCGGCAAGCCGCTGCTGATCATCGCCGAGGACGTCGAGGGCGAGGCCCTGGCCACCCTGGTGGTGAACAAGCTGCGCGGTGGCCTGAAGGTCGCGGCGGTGAAGGCGCCGGGCTTCGGCGATCGCCGCAAGGCCATGCTGGAGGACATCGCCATCCTGACCGGTGGCCAGGTCATCTCCGAAGACATCGGCATCAAGCTTGAGACCGTCTCGCTCGAAATGCTGGGCAAGGCCAAGCGCGTGCTGATCACCAAGGAAGAGACCACCATCGTCGATGGTGCCGGCAAGAAGAAGGACATCGAGGGCCGCGTCACGCAGATCCGCGCGCAGATCGAGGAGACCTCCTCGGACTACGACCGCGAGAAGCTGCAGGAGCGTCTGGCGAAGCTGGCTGGCGGCGTTGCCGTCATCCGCGTCGGCGGTGCCTCCGAGGTCGAGGTGAAGGAGCGCAAGGACCGCGTCGACGACGCGATGCATGCGACCCGTGCCGCTGTCGAGGAAGGCGTGGTTCCGGGCGGCGGTGTCGCCCTGCTGCACGCGCTGAAGGTGCTCGACAAGGTGAAGCCGGGCAATGACGACCAGCGCGTCGGCGTGGACATCGTGCGCCGCGCGATCCAGGCCCCGGCCAAGCAGATCGCCGCGAACGCCGGCATGGACGGCGGCGTGGTTGTCGGCAAGCTGCTGGAATCGACCGACTCCAGCTGGGGCTTCGACGCCCAGACCGGTGAGTACAAGGACCTGGTGAAGGCCGGCATCATCGACCCGACCAAGGTCGTGCGTACCGCCCTGCAGGATGCGGCCTCGGTCGCCTCGCTGCTCATCACCACCGAGGCGATGGTCGCCGACAAGCCGGAGAAGAAGGCCCCGGCCGGCGCTCCGGACATGGGTGGCATGGGTGGCATGGGCGGCATGGACTTCTAAGTCCGGCCTTTCCCAAGCCCAAAAGACAGGAACCCCGGCAGCTTCGGCTGCCGGGGTTTTTCTTTGCGCCAGGGAACAGGCGCGTACCTTTTGCGCGTGTACTGTTCAGCCTCACGGCTCTGTGCTTTAGTATATTTCAGATTGCACATGGAATGGACGAAAGGGGCTGACAATAACGTTATCCCGCCGCTTGCGGCGGGGCAGAACAGCGCCAGGCAATGAAAAGACGCACGCGGCACCCGGATAACCGGGGCTGGCGATGCGATAATAGCGATAGGGAGGGCGCCATAGATGAAAGCAAGACAGATCCCGGACTCTCCGGGAGAACCAGAGGAATCGCCGGGCTTCCTGCTGTGGCAGCTGGCCAATGCCTGGCAGCGGCAGATGAGGGTCGTGCTCGCGCCGCTCGGCCTCACTTATGTGCAGGCCATGCTGCTGACCGCGCTGTTGCGGTTGGAGCAGCGTGAAGCCATCACCGGCATGCCGATCACCCAGGGCGACCTCGCCCGGTTCTGCCAGGCGGATGCCACCATGACATCGCAGGTGCTGCGCACGCTGGAGGCGAAAGGCCTGCTGGAACGCAGCCGCGGGGCCGATGCCCGCGCCCGCCTGCCGCGCCTGACACTGGCCGGCCGGTCGCTGGCCGAGCGCGCGCTGCCACTGGCCGAGACGGTTGATCGGGAGTTTTTCGACCTGCCGCGGCAGGGGCGCAAGGCGCCTCCGCATGACAGCGGGCTGATGGTCGATCTACGGATGCTCTGGACCCGGCAGCGCGGCAGCGGCGGTCTTGATGCCTGATGGGGATGCCTGACGGCTAGAAAGCGTTGCCGCCAGCGCGCCGCACCAGTTCCGCATAGAGGGCGTCCGGCAGGTCGAGGCCGTCGCGTTCCGCGGCGGCTTTCAGCGCCTGCCGCCGCTCGCCGGGGCGGCGGGGGGCCCGCGGCCCCCGGCGCTGGGGGGACCCCGCCCAGCCCCGCCCGGCCCCCGGGGCCCCCGCCGGCGGG